>DATJGC010000630.1:0-2660 GCA_035495345.1 Chitinophagaceae bacterium
CCCGTCCACTGTGTATATTGAATATTTGCTTTCTCCAATACCTGGAGGCCGCTATCAAGAATCCTGCGTGTGATAAAAACCTTCATTGCCTTTGTATTTAACAGCAAGGTAAGCACAGCAGGGCATGCACCTGCAGCTGATTGTATATTATTTGCAAGCGATTGTTAAGTGCACTGCTAAAGAAGAAATGAAGTAATTTTACGCCCTTCAATAAAATGCAAGGTATGAACATAGAAAAAAGTCAGCTGCTTTTTGAACGTGCGCAGAAAGTAATTCCGGGCGGTGTAAACTCACCGGTGCGCGCCTTTAAAAGTGTGGGTGGCACACCCTTGTTCATACAGCGTGCAAAAGGGGCTTACCTGTTTGATGCAGATGGCAACCGTTATATTGATTATATCGCATCATGGGGCCCCATGCTGTTGGGCCATGCATACCCTCCCGTGGTGAAAGCCATACAGGAACAGGCGGTACACTCCACCTCCTATGGTGCACCCACCGCTTTAGAAACCGCCATGGCAGAACGCATTGTGCAAATGGCGCCCAATATAGACCTGGTACGCATGGTGAGCAGCGGAACCGAAGCCTGTATGAGTGCGCTTCGGCTGGCACGCGGCTATACCGGCAAGAATAAATTCATCAAATTTGAAGGCTGTTATCACGGTCATGCAGATGCGTTTTTAGTAAAGGCAGGCAGCGGGCTTGCCACCTTTGATATACAGGCTGTACCGGGTGTAACGGGGGCGGTTGCCAATGATACGCTTACCTGCGCATATAATGATATAGCAGCGGTGGAGCAACTGGTAGCAACGCATCGCAATGAAATTGCCGCCATTATTATTGAACCTGTTGCCGGCAATATGGGTTGCATACTTCCGCAGGAGGGTTTTCTGCAGGGCTTAAGAGATATCTGTACAAGAGAAGGCATAATGCTAATCTTTGATGAGGTAATGACCGGCTTTCGTTTGTCTGCCGGTGGTGCGCAGCAAACCTTACAGATAGATGCAGACCTGGTTACCTATGGAAAAGTGATTGGTGCAGGTATGCCGGTGGGTGCCTTTGGAGGCAAAGCCGCCATTATGCAACAGATTGCGCCACTGGGCAAGGTATACCAGGCAGGCACCCTCAGTGGCAACCCCATTGCCATGATTGCGGGTTACACGCTCTTAACAGAACTGGAAAAAAACCCGGGTATCTATGATGAACTGGAGCAGAAGACAAAGTACCTGCGCAATGGTTTGCAACAGGTACTGGAAGCGCATGGCCAGCCATTTGTGATTAACCAGCTGGGGTCTATGATAAGCATTCATTTTAGCCAGCAACCGGTAACCAATTTCGACAGGGCAGCTGCTGCAGACAACCAAAAATTCAGTCGCTTTTTCCATGCCATGCTGCGCCGTGGCATCTATCTGCCGCCCTCGGCTTTTGAAAGCTGGTTCCTCAACAATGCACTTTCTCAGGAAGACCTTGATGCCACTATTACCGCGGCAAAAGAAAGCCTCGCAGAGATTGATGGCTAAGAGAGAAAGAGAAAAGGAGCGTTTGCCGGGTTGAAAAAATCCGGGCTGCAACAGCAAGACTACCGTTTGAGGATTACCGCCTACGGCTATGCATTACCGTTACCATCATTCTGAAGTTTACACAATATTGATATTTTTTTCATGCAGCAGTCCGTATACAGCCCTGCTCACATCACTGCGGGTGCTGTCTAGCTTTGATACGTCTTTACACCAGAACGAAAACAGCAATTGCACGGTTTTTCCTTTGCCGTAAGTGTAGAGCAGTTCCGGCGGCCGCTGCGGCAGAATATTCGGGTTGTTCTTTGCAATATCAATAAATGCTTTTTTTATTTCTTCGGGGTCTTCCAGGCCTTCTACCAGCACGGGCAATTCTACCCTGATATGGTTATTGCTGAGTGTCCAGTTCACAATATTATGCGCCAGCAGATCGCCATTGGGTATTATTACCTCTGCGCCGTCTGGTGTAAGCAATGTACTGGAACGGATGCTGATTTCCTTTACGCGCCCTTTTTTATCCCCCACTTCCACGGTGTCTCCAATGCGCAGTGGCCTATCAAATATCAGGATGATACCAGATACAAAATTATTAACGATGCCCTGTAGGCCCAGGCCAATACCTACACCCAGCGCACCAAGTATAACGGTTATCTTATCCATGGGCAAACCGGAAGCAGCCACGGCCAGCAAGAAACCAACAATCAGCAATACCAGTCTTGTTATCATTAAACGAGAACGCTCTCCCTTGTTATCAAAAGCCGCATCATCACCAATATCTCCAAAGAAATAGGCAATGTATTTCTGCAAAAAGTTAGCAAGCCAGATAATGCCCAGGAATAGCACCACCCCGCCAAAAGTAAAACTGATGCTACCAATCTCCTGTGGCGTTACCAGGAAGGCATGCAACTGGTCGTAGGCAAAATTGTAAATATTTAAATTTGTGCTCACCGCAATCAGGCAAATCACCACGGCAACAATGGTAACCAGGCGGTTAACACCCTTTACAATGGGAACAGCATCAAATTCATCGGGATAATACTCTCTAACCCTGCTGGACTGTATCTGCAGCACAAAGGCTTATTCCAGCAATTTTACAAAAACAGTCAGTGAAATAATCTGCGAGAAAGTGTAGATAGAAGTATACCC
>DATJGC010000631.1:0-6519 GCA_035495345.1 Chitinophagaceae bacterium
CATTAAAAAACATATTGATGCCTTCATCATCAAAAAACAATTGCAGCAGATAACTTCGTAATATCTTTATACAGTATTTAAAAGCCGCAAGCGACTCGCTCACGGCTTTAATCTTTTCTTCGTTGGCACAAGACGCAAGTACTCATTAGATACCATTGTTGTCCGGGGAAAATGCAAAAGGAAGTATTCAAGGGGCGTTTCCCTCGGTGATTTTGTGACAAAGCGATTTTTTTAGAAAATGAGCCCCCCGGCTTTTTAAGTTGGGAATAGGTTTGGATGCAAGCTTCCTGATTGTGCTTCCTTTATTTTTTTCAGTAATGATTTCTCTATCGACTTTATAAAATCAGTTAAATGGATGTATGTCATCAGGTGCAGACGTATAAGGCAGGTGAGATTAGAGAAAGACCATTTGCAGTTATGCTGCCTTTTTATCACTTTGAGTAGCAAGTCAGCGATTAGCACTACCCAAATCTGAAGTTTTATTGCATTGGCATTGTCTCCTAAAAAATATTGTAGCGGATAATTTTGTTTGATCCGTTTAAAAAGTAGTTCGATTTGCCATCTTTTCCGGTAATAGTTGGCTATTGTTACCGGACTGATAC
This sequence comes from Chitinophagaceae bacterium, assembly GCA_035495345.1. Lineage (GTDB taxonomy): Bacteria > Bacteroidota > Bacteroidia > Chitinophagales > Chitinophagaceae > JACMLD01. Next base: position 603 of record DATJGC010000631.1, read on the forward strand.
GTTGATTATTGGTCAGGAACTCAAAGGTCTGTCCGCTCTCATTGTCCTGGTAGGTGACAATTCTTGCCGCTACTTTTACTGCTGCCTGGTTATAGCTATGACCTAATGTTACCCGGCAATCTGTTATAATACCTTGTTTTTTGTGCAGCGGGTCAACTGTAAGCCACTCGTTTACTGTTACTGAGGTTCGTTCGCGCAGACGGGTTATCCAGCTAACACCTTGCTCGGTAAGCCGGTTAAAGGTCCGGTAGTCTTTATATCCCCTGTCAAATACAATATAGGAGCCTTTGGCCAGGCTGATGTCTTTTAAAAACTTTGAATCATTGGCTGATGCATCGCTATAGCGAACCAGGCAGGGCACATCCTGGTCACTACGAATGAGCGTATGCATTTTGATGCCCCCTTTACGTTTACCTGAGTGATTAGGTCGGCCCACACCTTGCAGAATCTCCTGAAACAGTGTGATGGTAGTAGAATCAAAAATATATAATCTGGATAGCTTTGACTTTGGTCGGCTGTCCGATAAAAAACAGCTGTAGCGCTGCAAGAGGTCAAAATAAATATTACCAAAAACATCTGCACTTCTTCTCTTATTGGCATCTGAAAGGGTGCTTCTGCGTGGGTGATGACGCAAGCCAACATGATGAATACGCTGTTCCCAGGCTAATAACCCGGTAGTCACCTCCCGGATGGCAGTGCATCGATTGAACACCGCATATAACATCGTAGTCAGGTGGTCACTGGTTTTGAATCGTTTGCAATATCGGTCCGCTGCTGCAAGCGAAGCTTGTCGGCAAACAACATTGCCAGGAATTAAAGAAAGTAACTGATTGAAGATCGGCTGTCCGGTAAAAAATGTACTTTTACTCATTGGTGGTTTTTTTGTGTGGTAACTTAAAAATACCAATAAGAGAGGCTTCGTTGCCTCTTTTTTTATCACATTACCTTATTTTAACCGGACACTAGTGAGTCAAAAGTAAGAAGTCAAAAGTCTTTTGCTTCGTGATCAAGTCAAAAGTAAAAATTCAAAAATCGTTTGCCTCAACCGTCTGACCCTTGGTCTGACGGCTTAAGGCGATGAAGGGAATTTGCCGCAAACGCGAAAGGCGTACGTCGCTGCAGTTGCTACCCCGTCAGACCAAGGGTCAGACGGGGATCGTTGCTCGTTTGCTAAGAACCGTTTACGAGTCACAGACGCGGAAGAACATACGACATACGAAGTCTGGAGACTTCATATAGCGGCCTTCCTTTTGTTTAGAACAGATAACCGAAGTCTTAATCATGTTTTTGCAAGATCAAGCTGTTGCAAGACTTCGGTTATCTTGCGCCGCCTCGTTGCTTCACCGCCTCTTTGCGTTGCTGCGAGAAACAAACAAAGCAAAAGAACTGAAAACTTCAAACTGAAAACTTCCAGCAAACGAACTCGGAACTAAGAACTAAGAACTCAGAACTCCCCAAACAAGAATCCCCTCCGTTGCCGGAAGGGATTTTTTGTTACCTCTGTTGAAACCAAAATCGTTTAGCTCTTTATCAGTTTTACATTCATTCGTTCGTTGCTGTTCACAATTACTTCCAGGAAGTACACGCCGGCCTGCAGTTTGCTGGTGCCTTCCAGTCGGAGGCTATTGGTGCCGTTGCTGCCGCGGGTGGTTTTGCGCATTACTTCAATACCACTGCTGTTGGCTATTTTAAGAACAATGTAGGCATTCTCATTGAGCTGTACGTTTACCCTGATGTCATTGATGGCAGGGTTGGGTGTTACGCTGAGCGATTGCAGCGTCTTTGTACGGTATACACGCACTACCAGTACCTTGGTAAAGGTGGCTCTGCCATTCAGGTCTACCTGTTTTAACCGGTAATAAAGATCATTACGGTTAAGAACATTTTTGCTTACATCATCATTGAACTGGTACTCATGTTTTACTGAAGAATTACCAAGTCCCTTTACTGTGCCTACTGAAGAAAAAGTAACACCATCCATGCTGCGTTCAACTTCGTAACGGTCGTTGTTCAGTTCAAACGTAGAAGTCCATTTAACGTTTACCTTATCATTTTTATAGATAGCGCCAAAGTCTATCAACGTAACGGGCAGGGTAGACTGTGTCTGGAACGTAATAAGCACGGTGGCTGGTTCAGAGCAAAGACCGCCGGCATCACAGCTGATATAAGTAAAGCTGGTGGTTACACCTTTAAAACCTGGTTTGGGGGTGAAGGTAAAATGGCCATAGTCTGTCAGTACCACATCACCATCAGGAGAATTGGTGAGCAGGGTCGTAGAAAGTACACTGTTTTCCGGGTCCATATCGTTTGGCAATACAGAACCTTCGGCGGTATAGTTGGCGGTGCCGGCTACATAATCATTTACAGCAACCGGCGGTTGGTTACAGCCATTGCTAAAACAGCTGGGCGCATTGAAATGAAGTTCGTCAATGGCTATCCTGTTTTCACCGTTGATACCGGCGTAATTGATAAATATCTTATAGCAGCCAGAACCTTTTGTGGAAAGCACCTTGTTATAAGTGTACACGGTACTGTTGTTAGACCCGGTGAGCTCAATGCTGTCCATCTGAATCAATATATTGTTGTGCTCATCGGTGGTCAATATTTTCAGCCAGCGCCTATCGGTCACGGCATCAATGAATTTGTATTTAAATGAGACCTGGATGCTGCCATTACAAGACAGCTGCTGAGAAAAGATGCCGGCGTTTTGGTTGGGGCTAGCACCCGGGCCGGATACCATGGCACCGTCTCCCTCAATGGCAGGGTCCCAGCCGCCGTTATTAATATCAAAATCGTGGAACTGCCAGCAATGCATCTGGAGGTCGTTTTTCACCTCGGAGAGTACTGCGTTAGGGCGACTGTTAAAATTTTCATCTGTCTGGGCAGACAGGCTTGTAACCGCAAAGACTACTGCGAATAAGGCGATGATACGTTTCATTTTTGTACGTTTCAGAAGGTTAACAAATAGAAAAAAAGCACAAGGTGGGTGCAAGCACATGCACCGCTGAAGGTATTTCGCAGGAGGGACAAGTATATCTGAAAAAAAGAGGTGTTGATGTTACGGTTGCTCAGGAGGCTGTGAATACACAGTATTGGAAAAAGGGGAGGTGTTTCTAGGTAATCGGCAGTAATGGAGTCGTAGGGAATTGGTGGCAAGCTTCATACATTTGCCTGGGGATAGCTTTTCGAAGGATGCGGGAGTAAATGTAATACCTGCTTTTGAAGGATGCAAGTAATCAATCAAATTTTTTAGCGCATAAACAGTTTGCTCTTTCAGGTGTTTGTTACCTGGCGGGGATGAGGTATAAAGTATTCAGTTTTAACAGTAAAAGGTTTCCAGCCCGGTCCTTAGCAGGTAATTTGCACAAGCTTTTTCATCATGGATGTAATAAATGTATCGCACCTGTCCAAGCAATTCAGCCAGTTCAATGCGGTGACCGACCTCTCTTTTACCGTGCAGGAAGCGGATGTATATGGCTTTCTCGGCCAGAATGGCGCAGGTAAGTCAACCACCATACGCATGCTGCTCACGCTTATAACGCCCAGTTCCGGCGAGATTGAACTTTTTGGGATGAATCTTCGCACCCACCGCAAAGAGATATTGCGGCAGGTAGGGGCTGTCATTGAACGGCCAGACCTCTACAAGTATTTATCTGCTTACGAAAATCTTTCCCTCTTTGCCCGCATGAGCGGCATACGCGTACAGCGAAAACAATTGATGGAGCAGCTGGAGATGGTAGGCCTGGCAGAGCGTGCTTCCAGCAAAGTGAAGACCTACTCACAGGGTATGAAGCAACGCCTGGGTATTGCCATCGCCCTTATTCATAACCCGCAACTCGTAATACTGGATGAGCCCGTAAACGGGTTAGACCCGCAGGGCATCGCAGACATGCGTAACCTTATTATGCACCTCAGCAGGCATCTTAAAAAAACGGTGATGGTTTCTTCTCACCTGCTGAATGAAATGGAACAGATAGCCACGCGGATGCTGATCATAGACAAGGGCAAAAAGATCATTGAAGGCAGCGTGCAGGAATTGTTTGATCCCGCAAAGACCGTGGTGGAAGTAGAAGTAGAAGACCTTGCTGCTGCCACGCAAGCCATGCAGCAAAGCCGGTGGGCAGGTTATCTGCAGAACAACAACAGCCAGCAGCTAGTGCTGCAATTACACAAAAATCAATTGGCGGCGCTCAATGCCGATATGGTGGCCATGGGTATTGGTATCACCGCTTTTAAACCGGGTAATTCATTAGAAAAGTATTTTTTATCCTTAACAGGTACCAATCAGCATGTGGCAGCTTTTACAAATTGAACTCTTTAAGATTTTCCGTAAGCCCAGGACCTATATCAGTTTTGGCGCCATTGCAGCCATGGTACTGATTGTACAGGTGGCACTCAAGTTTGATGGACAATCTTATATAGAATTTATTCTTGGCAGCTTAAAGGATACACTTGATATTCCTTACGGCACCATCCTCAACGGATACTTTGTGTGTTTTGTAATCTTGAACCTTTTATTGATTCATATACCCTTGCTGATTGCATTGGTAGCGGGTGATGAAATTGCGGGCGAAGCCAATATGGGTACACTGCGTTTGCTGGTGTCTAAACCGGTAAGTCGTACCCAGTTGATGATGGCCAGGTTTATTGCTACGGTTATTTACACGGGTTTACTATTGGCATGGATGGCTTTTTTATCACTTGCTTTAAGTATTGTGTTGTTTGGTACCAACGACCTGATTGTGGCGCGCAGTAATGCAATAGAGATCATCAGCAGAAATGACGTAATGTGGCGATACCTGGCAGCATTTGCCTACGCAACCATTGCGCTTACCACGGTGGCTTCACTTGCCTTTCTTTTATCGGTGTTTGCAGACAATTCTATTGGGCCCATTGTATCTACCATCAGCATTGTTATTGTATTTACTATTTTGTCTGAGCTGCAGATACCATTGTACGATCGTACGGTAAAGCCCTACCTGTTTACTTCACATATGCTGGGTTGGAAGGGTTTCTTTTACCTGAAGACAGATGAAGGGGGTACCAGTATTCCGGGTAGTATAGAAAACCTGCCCGCCGTAGCCAGAAGTATGGGCATCTTGCTGGCGTATATTGGCTTGTTTACGGGCTCTGCCATTTTTATTTTTAAAAGAAAAGATATTCTTAGTTAACAGACAGATTATGCGTAGCACGATTATCATTGTATTACTGGTTTGCAGCTCAGTAGCTGGCTTTGGGCAGGATGCCACGGCATTATTACAAAAAGTAAAGGCCAAGCTGGAGAAGGTAAATGATTATGAAGCCAGCGGCGAAATGAAAACCAATGTGAGCTTTATGAAAGTACCCGCCGCACAGGTGAAGGTGTATTTTAAAAAGCCGGGGCGTATTAAAATAAAAAATGAGAAAGGCATATCGCTGGTGCCCAAGGGTACGGTTAGCATCAGCTTAAACAACCTGCTTACCGGGCAATACCAGGCGCTGGATGGCGGAACAGATAACGTAAACGGACAACCGGTAAAAGTGGTAAAGCTGCTACCGCAGGATGAAAACGGCGAGGTGGTATTGTCTAAATTATATATTGATGAGAAGAACCTGCTGATAGTAAAATCTAAGACCACCACCAGGGAAAGCGGCACCAATGAACTGGATATGAGCTACGGCCATTTTGCAGCGTATGCATTGCCGGATAAGATTGTATTTACCTTTAACACCCAGGATTATAAATTGCCAAAGGGTGTAACTTTTGATTATGACGACGGCAGCCCTAAAAAGAAAGAAACTCCGGCCAGCCAAAACCAGCGCGGCAAAATAGAGATTACTTACAGCAACTATATTATCAACAAGGGGATTAAGGACGAGGTGTTTAAATAGAAATATAAAGAGAGAAAGAGCTCTCGCTTTACTTACTAAGAGTACA
>DATJGC010000632.1:0-4865 GCA_035495345.1 Chitinophagaceae bacterium
TACCTGGGCAGTAAAAAATTTATTGCTGCCGGCACCATCTGTCTTCCGTTTATTAGGATTGCCTTTACCGGTATAGTCAGGGTTAAACAATTGGATATTATAAAACGAAAGGTTCTCGTTGGTACTGCTGTTGAAATTTACATCAGCCGTAATTTCTTTACCTGCCTTTGCAAAATTGTGCTTATAACCAATGGCACCGCCGTAATTCCTAAAGCTGGCCTTGGAAGTAGTGAGCTGGTTGCCGCGTGTAAATACGGAGTTAGAGGATAGCGAGTCGAAGTTCAGGTTATCATCATTATTAAAATTACCGCGTACAATTACGCCAGACACAGTGATCGTGTTGCGATTATCCATCAGGTAGTCGAAACCCGCCCTTCCAAAAGCAAAGCTGCCGTTAGATTCAGTGCGTGAGTGCTGGCTTACATCCGTTACCGGTGTCAGCAGGTTCTGGCTAAACACATCGCCTTCTGCAATGGATTTGCGTTGGTTGTAGTTGGCGCTGGCAAAAAGATTCACCTTACCCTGCTTTACGTTGATGTCTCCACCACCATTGATCTTGCCCCTGCTATCGATACCCGCGCGGATATTGCCATTATAACCGGCTTTGCGGTTCTTTTTAAGTACGATGTTTAAAATGCCCGCGGTACCGCCGGAAGCATCAAACTTGGCGGAGGGGTTGGTGATGATTTCAACGCTTTCAATAGCATCAGAAGGTATCTGGTCGAGCGTTAACGTAGTGGGTCTGCCGTCCACAAAAATGGTGGGTGCTGCATTACGTAAGGTTACATTGCCATCTATGTCTACGTTTACGGAAGGAATATTCTTCATCAGCTCCTGGGCGGTTTGGCCCGTGCCAATCAAACTCTTGTCTACATTAAAGATTTTACGGTCAACCCCCATCTGGAACAGCGGTTTAGACGCCGTTACGGTTACATTCTCCAGTATTTTGGCATCGGCCTGCATCTTAATATTGCCCAGGTCTTTATCAACCCCTGCCAGGGCGGAGCTCATGTCTGCAGCGCCCGACCCGTCCTGCGATGGCATTTTTAGTGTAAAGGCTACTTTCTGTTCAATGGGTGTATAACCGATAGCCGTAAGCTTTAGCGTAAAGCTGCCAAAAATGGGCAGGTTTTCGATGCTGAATTCTCCATTGGCCTTGGTAAGCATACCGCCTACGAGACTGTCTTTGCGTTTCTTGGTGGCCGTATCAAATTTGGCCATAAAAAGTTGTACCGAGGCCGCATCCACCCCTTTATTGGTCTTTGAATCTACCAGTTTACCGTAGAAATGGCCAATGGTAGGACTGGCACCGCCCGGTCCGCGACCCCTGCCTGCACCTGCACCCGGAAACTGTGCCATGGCCGCGCTTACTGATACCAAAGAAAGAAGGAAGAACAGAACTTTTCTCATGTAATTGAATTGATATTGTTGGTTGTATGATATTAGGTTGTGACGGTTTTCTTAAAAATGCCGCAAAGTAAAGTCATTTGACGATCTATTAACTCTTTTCCTGCGCAGCCAGGTGCAGGTAAAATGCCGTAATGATAAACGGTAAAATTCAGGTATGAACAGGCAGCTATGGCTTTTGCAACAGGAGAATGAGCAATTGTACCAGGCCAATGAACAACCCCAACAAGGCAGCGGAAAGCTTTACAAAGAAGATTTCTTTCTTCAGCATGGTTTTAATAGCGGATATAATGTCGGCAGCCGGTACAGCGGCTATCTTTTGTGAAACCATTTGCCCGATGGCCAGATCCTTTTCCAGGTTGCCTAAGTAATTATGCATGATCACGGGGAAGAGTTGTTCCAGCTCTGCCATAAAGAGGCCTTTTAGCTGCTGAATGGTCTTATCGCCCACAAACATGCCCACCACGGGCATAGACTTTACCAGCTTGTGCCGCAAAAACTCATCGATATGCACTTCCGCCTCTGGTAATATTTTTTGCACATTGTCTGGGTGCAGCAATCTTACTTTTATTTCTTCCAGGGGCAATAGCGACAAGCTCTTTTCACCCGCCCATACCGCCAGTTGCTGCTGCCGGCGGGGTATACCGCGCACCAAGACCCATTGTACCAGCAGCGCGGCTAGTATCCATCCAGCAAGGGCGCCAATAACCGGCGTAACCAATAACCACCAACTCATGTAAATGCTTTTTTTATACAGCGGCAAAGAAACAGTAAATCAGCGCCCAATTGTTTTTTGAATGAACCGCATTTTACATTATTTTTGCCGCCCACACGGTAGCTGTAGCTCAGTTGGTTAGAGCATCAGATTGTGGTTCTGAGGGTCGTGGGTTCGAAACCCATCAGTTACCCATACAAACCCGGAGCAAAATTGTTCCGGGTTTTTTGTTTTTAACAGGGCCTCCCGCTCATGTAATTTATTGGCCAACTGGGTGTTAATAATGGATTAATGAGGCAACAACACCGGCATTTTATCGTTATTTTTGGGATAATGCAAAAAATAATTCAATTTATGTTTAGTAGAAGAAGTTTGCCCATACTGCTTACCGTATTGGTGGCAGGAGTGTTTATTGCTTTTCGCAGCCTGGGAACAGGCAATGACAACCCGCCCGGCAGGTATGAAAAAATACTTCATAACGTGGGCGAGATGCTTACAGAAATACATTACAGCCCCAAAGACATCAATGATAAATTCTCCAAAGAAGTTTTCAAAAAATACCTCGCCCTGGTTGACCAGGACAAAGGTGTTTTTCTGCAATCAGATATTAATGAACTCCGCAAGTTTGAGACAAAAGTAGACGATGAGATTCTGGGTGGCCCTGTTACCTTCGTGCCCGCTTCTTTTGCGCTCTTCAACAAACGCCTCCCGGAAGTAGAAAAGCTGTACAAAGAAATTCTGGCGCAGCCCTTTGATTTTACAAAAGATGAAACCTTTGTGGGCGATCCTGAAAAAAGAGATTATCCTGCCAACGAAGCAGAAAGAAAAAACTTCTGGCATCAGCGCCTTAAATACCTGGTATTAGACAGGTATGTAGACATGCAGGAAGCGCAGGAAAAAAACAAAGGCAAACAGGGCACCGTGGTACGCACCAATGAGCAAATGGAAAAAGATGCGCGTGAAAAGGTTTTGAAAGCCATGGACCGCACTTTTGAAAACTATAAAATAAAACTTACAGAAGGTGAATTGTTTAGCCGGTATGTAAACACCATTACACAAACAATGGACCCGCATACAGACTATTTTCCGCCATTGGAGAAAAGGTCTTTTGATGAAGAAATGAGCGGAAAGTTTTACGGCATTGGCGCTTCCCTGCTGTATGATGAAGGCAATATAAAAGTAAACAGCATACTTACCGGTAGCCCTGCTTACAAAAGCGGCGAAATTACCGTTGGAGATATCGTTCTTAAAGTAGCACAGGGCGATGCTGAACCCGTTGAACTGGCTGGTTACTATGTGCAGGATGCTGTTAAGATTATCAGGGGTAAAAAAGGTACGGAAGTACGCCTTACACTGCGCAAGGCAGATGGCTCTATAAAAGTAGTGAAGCTGATACGCGATGAAATTGTACAGGATGAAACCTTTGCGCGCAGTTCTATTGTTACCAATGGAAAAGCCAAAATAGGATTCATTTACCTGCCTGAATTTTATGCAGATTTTGATGACCCCAAAGGACGCCGCTGCGCAGATGATGTGGCCAAAGAAATCATTCGTTTAAAAGAGCAGAAGGTAGATGGTATCATACTGGATCTTCGCAATAACGGTGGCGGCTCATTGTATGATGTGGTAAAGATGGTTGGTTTGTTTGTAGATGAAGGACCGGTGGTGCAGGTGCGCGACCGTGATGGCAAACCCAGTGTGTTGAGAGACCGCGATAAGAATGTTTTGTATGAAGGGCCGCTGGCCGTAATGGTGAATGAGTTCAGCGCTTCTGCCTCTGAAATCTTTGCCGCCGCCATACAGGATTACAAACGTGGTTTAATCATTGGCAGCACTTCTACCTATGGCAAAGGCACTGTACAACGTAATATTGGATTAGACAAGACGCAGAATTTTATGTCGGCCAACAGCGACCTGGGCACCATCAAACTTACACTGCAGAAATTCTATCGCATCAATGGCGGCTCTACACAATTGAAAGGTGTTGCCTCTGATATTGTACTGCCAGATTTTTATGAGTACTCTAAACTGCGCGAGAAAGATGATCCCGACGCATTGCCCTGGGATGAAATTCAGAAAGCAGATTACTCCACCTGGAAATACAGTTTTGATGCCAACAACATCCGCAGTTCAAGCCAGGCAAGGGTAAGCGTAAATCCTGCGTTTAACCTGATAAAGACAAATACAGAATGGCTTGCCAAGGAAAACGACCGCGTGTATTCATTGAACATAGATAAGTTCCGCGATGAAAAGAAAAAAGTAAGCGCTACTTACAAACAATTGGAGACGCTGAATAAGCTTCCAAAAGAACTGGTGGTAACTCCCCTGCAGGAAGACAGCACCAAATACGCTAACGACAAAGACAAGGACGACCGGTTTAAAGCCTGGCTGAAAAGCCTTCGCAACGACCTGTACCTGGATGAAACAGTAAACGTGATGAATGATATGGTAAACCAGCACAATATGGCGCTGAACCAGGGACAGAAAAAATTGCCTTACTAAACAGGGACATCAAAACAATAGCAATTCATAGCTGAACAAAATATACAGCCAATAAAAAAACCGCTTTTAATAAAAGCGGTTTTTTTATTGGCTGTCATGCATGGCAGCAGCATAGCTTTATGTGAAGCTTACGCATTCTTTCAGTTCTTTTTCTGTGTATGCAACACCATATTGTTTGAGTACATCGTCCGGCACGCCGTTCCACTGGTTAGGCGCATTGCCCACGTAACCCAGGTCTTTA
>DATJGC010000633.1:0-6230 GCA_035495345.1 Chitinophagaceae bacterium
CAATGGAAACAACAAAAGACTTACGGCTGGCGGTGCTAATTGATGCCGATAATATTCCGTACAGCAATGTGCGGGGTATGATGGAAGAAATTGCCAAATACGGTACGCCTACTTTTAAGCGCATCTATGGAGACTGGACCAAGCCTACGCTCAGCGGCTGGAAGACAGTGCTACTTGAAAATGCCATTACCCCCATTCAGCAATACAGCTATACCTCCGGCAAAAATTCGTCAGACTCTGCCATGATCATAGATGCCATGGATATTTTATATTCTGGCAGGGCCGATGGCTTTTGCATTGTGAGCAGCGACAGTGATTTTACGCGTCTTGCTACCCGCTTGCGCGAAGCTGGTATGCAGGTAATAGGCATCGGCCAAAAGAAAACGCCACACCCGTTTATCGTTGCCTGTGATAAATTTATTTACCTGGAAATTATAGCCTCCTTTGCCGCAGAAACCGTTACCGTTACAAAAGAAACAGCTACTGCCGCGCCTGCTCCTGCGCCACCTAAGGCAGATAAGGAAGTAATACAGCTGATTGCTGCTACCATTGCCGACCTGGCAGATGAAAATGGCTGGGCCTTTCTCGGCGAAGTGGGCGCCCTCTTGCTAAAAAAGAAACCGGATTTTGACCCGCGTAATTATGGTTTTGTAAAACTGACGCCATTGATAAAATCACTCGGCCGCTTTGATATTGATGAACGTGAAACAGACAAGAAGGGCATCAAACTAATTTATATACGCTTAAAGCAGGTAAAATAATAAGCGGCGGAAGGCAGGACAGATCATCGAGTAAAACTACGTGCAGAATGGAAAAAAGAATTCTACCAGGGTGTACTACATACACACTGGTATTAAAAGTAGAAGCAAAAAAAAAGGGACCAGGATAAACATCCAGCCCCGGTTATAATCCAATATCCTATGAAAAACCGATCAAGTATTTCCAAATGTTATGCCAATAAAATGGTACGCTTAAAACCTAATCTTCGCTGCGCATAATTTCCCTTGTATGGAAATTTCAACCCCATTGCGGGACGGTCAACTTCAATAATCGTTGCTTTAAATTCACTGTAGCAAAATGGCATGGCGCTTCTAAAAAAATTTACAAGAGCAATGATATTATTGTGCAGGTGTATAAAAAAACTTTCGCTTTTATAAAGTACATGAATTAAAAAAAACAATGCTGAGTTCCTTGAACGCTGGTTATGTTTTAACGGCTGCATTGTACCCCCCCCGCACTCATTAACCGGTATTCACTGGTAGGCTGTTTGCCTGGCTGCGCGGGCGGCAACTTTTTGCGACTGGTATTGTTATTTTCTTATGCAGTTACAATTAAGCGTGCTCGATCAAACACCCATCAGGCATGGCAGCAATGCCTTTGATGCCTTACAGGAAAGTATTGCCCTGGCCAGGCTCACCGATAAGCTTGGGTATACCCGCTACTGGTTAAGCGAGCACCACAATACATTAAGCCTTGCAGGCGCTGCGCCTGAAATACTCATTGCAAGGCTGGCAGCAGAAACCACTCACCTGCGCCTCGGTTCCGGCGGCATCATGTTGCCTAACCACAGTGCTTTAAAAGTGGCGGAAAACTTCCGGCTGCTGGAAGCGCTTTACCCGCAAAGGATTGATTTAGGTATCGGCAGGGCTCCGGGTGGAGACCGCCTGACCAGCCGCCTGCTGAACCCTTCTAATGATTTTGATCCTAAAAATTATATTGAGCAGATAAGAGATTTGCAATGCTTTCTTACCGATACACCCGGAGAGGGCAATGCCGCCGGCAGGGTACGGGCCATTCCCAAAATTGATACCGTGCCTGCCCTATGGATGCTCACCAGCAGCGGTGAGAGCGCTTACCTGGCTGCGCACACAGGCATGGCGCTGGGCTTTGCACAATTCATCAATCCCATTGGCGGAGCGGAAGCCATTGCGGTTTACCGACAGCGCTTTCAGCCCTCTGCATTACTGGCATCGCCGCAGGCCAATGTGGGTGTGTTTATTTTCTGCTCAGAGAATGAAGAAACTGTAGCCCGCACACAGGCGGTTATGGATTATCGCTTCCTGGGTTTTGAAAAAGGCCGTATTGATGATATGCCCACCTACGCTATTGCAAAACAGTACAATTACTCGCCCGCAGAATGGCAACGCGTGTTGTTTAACCGGCAGCGCACCATTATGGGTACACCTGATATTGTAAAAGAGAAAATTACTGCGCTGGCAACAGCCTTGGATGTGCAGGAAGTAATGGCTGCTACTTTTGCAGAAAGCAGGGAAGACCGCTTTAGAAGTTACCAGCTGCTGGCAGAAATGTTTCTGGCACCCGTTACCAGTAACCACCAGTCCAGCGTGCTTTCTTAACTATGTTGCGAAAGGATACCGCCGTTGTTCACCAGCCTATTCAGTGGTGAAACAAGGCTGTGGCTGCCACTAAAAAGGGCCAGCACTATTGCTAGCGTGGCCCTGCATTCTGCATCCTCAAACTGTACGGAAAAGAAAACGCTTATTATTTTACTATAATCACCTGCCTGGCCAACTGGCCATTGTTGTCTGTCACCGTTACAACATAACTGCCCGTCTTTACTGCATTGTTGAGCAACAAAGACTGTCGGCCCTGCACATTCTGCAATGTTTGTTCGCTTACCTGTTTACCGGTCATGTCATAAATCCTTGCGGTGGCCCTGCTAATGGCAGTGCCGGAAGAAATATACAGTGTGTTGCCTTCTACAAGCGTGGGGTACACGGAGATGCTTTTACTAACGTTACTGCTTAACCGAAGCACAGTAGAGTAAGTAACACTTCCGTTGATATCCGTCATGGCCAGCCTGTAATACATGGTGCCTGCAAATTGCTGGTCTGTATAGCTATAGGTTTCTTCTGAAGAACTTGTGCTGTTTTGTGCCGCAATGGTTTGAAGATTATTAAAGTGTATGCCATCTGTGCCACGCTGTACGGTAAACTGCTTAAAGTCTATAGCTGAAGAACTGGTAAAAGATAGCTGGGCTTTTCCGGCGGCATTCAATGCGGCAGAAAAACTTTGCAGCTTAACCGGCAACAGTGAAAGCGCATTCATATCGAAGCTAAGACGAGAGAAACCGCCATTCTGGTAATACTCCAGCACCATATTATACGTTCCGCTCAGGTTAGCCGTATAAGTGGTGGTGGTATAAGACTGGTCGCCCCATTTATTAATTACCCATGTCGCGCCGCCATCCAGGCTCAAGCGGTAGCCATCATCGCCACCCACGGTAATCATATAGTTACCGGCTGCCAATGTCTTTTTTAAACGATAGCGTGCACTGAACGCCTGCGTTTGTATAGAACAATTGCTGGTACTCATGGTCACTGCCGTGCTGCCGCCACCAAAATTATCATCGAAATTTGCATTGCTGCTGGTACCCTTTGTAACGTAACCTTTGTAAGACTCAAAAGCCATACCCTGGTACATATAACCCATCCAAACATTGCTGGTACCGTATACGGTAGGGTCTCCGTTGCCGGTGCAATTAACGGTTGTATTGAATGAAATACGGTTATCACCAAAGTTCTCATAGAATTCCAGCACCATATTGTAAGAACCGCTCAGGTAAATGCTGTAGGCAGTGGTGCCGTAAGATTGGTCGTTCCATTTATTGATCACCCAGGTGGCACCGCCATCGAGGCTTAAGCGGTAACCGTCATCGCCGCCTACCGTAATGGTATAATTGGCTGCAGTAAAAGTCTTGGTAAGCCTGAAACGAACACTGAAGGTATCTGTGTATACAGAACAGCCATTGGTGGCAAAATGGGTTTGTGCGCCACCAAAACTTTCGTCGAACAGGGCGCTGCTGTTTCCCTCGTTTACATATCCTTTATAAGTATTAAAATTCTTGCCCTGGTACAGGTAGGCTATCCAGGTATTTCCGGTGCCATATACGGCAGGATTGCCCTGCGGGGTACAGGATTGTGCGGCACTGTTTACAGTAATGGCACTAAGTGCGGTGGCAAGAACCAGGGTAAGTAAAAAGTAGCGTGTTTTCATAAAATTGGGTATTCAACGGAGAGTGTTTTTCAATCTTGGTACCAAAGAAGAGAACTGCTGATAACCAATGAAGTATGTATTTCCAAAACCGGCCAATTTCCAAAAAAGGGAATCGCCAGTGTTTTTTTTGGAAAAATCTAGGGGTTTATGCTGAGGTATCATCGTAACCCGTACAGATAGCATCACAGGCATTTTCAGCAAATTCATTTAACTGTTATTGCCAACTTTCCACTACTTATTATCGGCTAGCTGCTTCCTGCCGATTGTGTTATTTGTATATCTTCATTGCATGAAGGCTTTGTTATTTGCAGCCGGACTGCTGGCCATAATGGGGGCAGCCGCACAAGAAAGCGCGCAGAAATTCTTTATGGCTAAAACAACCGGCGCACTGCCTTTTCTGGAGTATGGGCTGGGAGACGATAGGCTTGGGGGCGCAAAAATGACTTTTCTTGATTCCAATATTGTGCTGAAAGTGATCGACTCCTTTGGCATCGATTATAAAGTCCAGCTTTCAAAGTTTCACACTGCCTGGATAGATAAGCACAGCGTACAACGCCTGCCCGGCAAGCAACCTGCCCCCTGGCACCTGACGGGTAGCTGGAAGGTGTCTGGTGATTCAGCCTATGATTACGTTGCCATTGCCGTGGATGAAAAACTACCCTACCGCAGCCAGCAACAGATAAACCCCTCTCGCCTTGTGGTAGATATCTACGGTGCCACCAGCAACAGCAACTGGATCACCCAGCTCAGCACCAGTAAAGAAATTAAAAATGTTTACTACGACCAGGTAGAAGATGATGTGTTTAGGGTAAGTATAGAGCTGAAGCACACGCAGCATTGGGGCCATAGCATTTACTATGATAGCACCGGAAAGCGATTGGTGATACAGGTAAAACGCCCACCCTCGCCGGATATCAAAAAGCTGCGTATTGCCATAGATGCAGGTCATGGTGGAGAGAATGCAGGCGCCACCGGCATCAATTCAGGCATACTGGAAAAAGATTACACCCTTAAAATAGCTAAGGAGTTGCAGTCCACGCTAAAGAAGGCAGGTGTGGTGCATACGTTTATGACGCGCACCAAAGACACTACACTTGATATGCCGCAACGCATACAAATGCTAAAAATTTACCAGCCGGATATTCTCATCAGCATCCATTTAAACTCAGCTGGCATAGATTCTGTGAAAGGTACCAGTACCTATTACCGGTATATTGGCTTCAGGCCGTTAACAACGGCCATTTTAAAGCAAATGCTGCAACTGGGTTTAAAGGAATATGGCAATGTGGGCAGCTTTAATTTTTCACTCAGCGGACCAACCGCCTATCCTAATTGCCTGGTGGAGGTTGCATTCTTGAGCAACCCACAGGATGAAAAAAAAATATTGGATCCGAAATTTCACAAAGCTGTGGCCGGAAAAATATATCTTGGCATCAAAGATTGGCTGCAAGCCATCAAGTAACAAAAAAAAGAGGACATGTTTATACACCACGTTTATTTCTGGTTAAAGAATCCTGATTCAGCAGAAGATCTCGCAAAATTGAAAGAAGGGCTGCAGAAGCTCACCGGCATTGAAACAATTGGAATGTACCAGATTGGATGGCCAGCCGCTACCAACAGGGATGTAATTGACAGAACATACGCTGTTTCATGGATGCTGATGTTTGATAACCTGGAAGACGAAGAAGTATACCAGCATCACCCATTGCACCTGAAATTTGTAGAAACATGTTCGCATCTGTGGAGCAAAGTAATTGTGTATGATTCTGTAGATGAGTGAGCTAAGAGAGGCTAAGAGAAGAAAGAGATAAAGAGGATAAAGAGTGTAAAGAGCGTAAAGGGGGAAAGAGAAAAAGAGATAAAGGGATAAAGAGGGAAGTACAAAGATTTACAGCGGGGAGAGATATATAGAAAAAGGGATTGGTGCTGAGGAGGCCGATGGGTTCTTGATCTTTGCAATGAGGCATACAGGATCTTTCTGTAAGGCGGCGGAAGGGTTGCGGTGCTTTCTACTTTTACTTTTGATTTTTTTTACTTCTCCATGAAAGGCTACCTTCTCAAAGAACAGGCATTCACAGTGGGCGATGATACCTTTGTAGAAAGCATTTCTTCAGAAAACAATTATGCAGTTGTTTTTGAAGATGATACTGAAACGGGTTATTTCTATGCGCTTACCATTGAGCCCGGTACCGGTGCCCAGCAAATACTGGACG
>DATJGC010000634.1:0-4224 GCA_035495345.1 Chitinophagaceae bacterium
GCCACTCCCTGCAGGCGTTTATAGAAGTTGAGAAAATAATTTTTGTTCTGACGGATATCTATATCACCCAGGCTCAGGCTCCAGGTCTTTTTGCGAAACTGTAAAAAGATTCGATCAAATTCATTGAGTTGCTGCGTGGTACCGTCTGGCTGTATGGGAATATTATTGTCTGTAATGGCAGCGGCAATTTCAATGCTGTCTGCCAGGAAGCCGTTCAACTGCAGGTTAAGGCTGGAGGTTACCACGGCATCCTGGCTATTACCAAAGGCAATACCCCTTCCAAAGCTACCGGTATAGTTAATGGTACCAAAATCAAAGAAGCGGTCTGACTGTTTAAAAGAAATATCATTAAACACGTAAGGCTGCCCCAGGAAGTTGTTCATGATACTGTCGTAATTCAGGTGCTTGCTGACAGCATTGAGCTTAGCATCAAAAACGCGGTACTGCACATTTACACTGTCTACCGGCAGCTGCTGGTGCCAGGTAAGCGTGGCATTGATATAATCGATACTGTACCAGTCTTTGTTTATGCCCGGTAACGAAAAGGTATTGGGCAAAATGCTGAGCGTATCCAGTTGTACGGAAGGCGTGTGTGTGGGAATAAATTTGCTGCGCAGGTTGGCAACAGGGCGGCCCGTGCGGGGCAGCTGCGCCCGCAAGGCGATGGTACAACCAAGGTAGATCAAACAAAAAAGAAGCAGCTTCCCCACAAGCCGGAAAATGGTTTGTTTTATTAGCGTTGAAAAGCACTATTTATTGCCCGAAGCTATTGTTTTTCAACGGCAAAGGAAATTTAGGATTGTTTTGGCAACAGGGGGGCAGCATTTTATGGAAAAGCGATGTCAGTAGCAGCATGAAATACCCCCGCAACACCTGCTTACTGCTTGTATTACCTGCGTTGCTATTGCTCAGCAGCTGTGTACAAAAAGCGTATTACCAGCATCCTGCCCAAACCATTGCCAGTAATTATCATGCAATGCCCCTGGCCTCAGATTCTGTGGCTGCTGCCAGCTATGTTGATGCTGGCATTTCATTGGGCGGAATGAATTACCAGTTGCGCGACAATGTATTCTCACTGCAGGCCGGCGTTCATCGTGCCCATGTGCTGCAACAATTCAGGCTGCTGTATGGTGGCGCCATTGCATTGGGTGGCTACCATGTAAAACCGTACGACTACTATGCAAATGATAGCTATTACTTAGATACCGCTGCTATTAACCGCAGTTCGGGCACGCGGTACTGGGGCAATTATGGATTGTACCTTGCTGCCAGCGCCGCTACGCGTTTGGGAAGAAGAGGAGAGTGGCGGTATATAGGCGTGGAAGGAAGCTTCAACAATGAATTTGGGAGCTATGCAACTTACCGGAAAGGATTGCCAGACAGCGCTGCCACCATTATTGACCGGCAACGGGTGTTGGGGTCTGCCGGCATCAGCACTGAGTTTATTTTTAAAGGCCGCAGCGGAAAGTCGTTCGGTATAAAACTGGCTGCCGGCTCCTTGCTCCGCAACCTGCGTTATTACAATAAAACCTACGCCAATCCTTACCACACGTATGATCACCTGCTATACTTCAGCAACAGCTACCATCTTACGGTTGACAGAACAACGGCCTATATGCAGTTAAACGTTGCCACGCACGGTGCGGGCGTGCAATTTGGCGTTAATTATAAATTGAGTCGATAATAAAAGGCCGGTGCTACAAGCACCAGCCTTGAAGTGAATATAATAAAGACAATATCGATATTACCTGCTTACTGCGTGATATTTTCCAGCGCAAAAAGAAATGCATATTGAAGGGCCACTTCTTTCAGGTAATTAAAACGGCCGGAGGCGCCGCCATGACCGGCTTCCATGTTAATATACAGTAAGAGCAGGTTCTTGTCTGTTTTAAGCGAACGTATCTTTGCCACCCATTTAGCAGGTTCAAAGTATTGTACCTGGCTATCATGCAGACCCGTAGTGACCAGCATATTAGGATAACTGTTTTTGGAAACATTTTCATAAGGCGAGTAAGACTTCATATAGTCATATGCTTCCTTGTTTTTTGGATTTCCCCATTCATCAAATTCATTGGTGGTTAAGGGGATGCTTTCATCCAGCATTGTATTAATCACGTCTACAAAGGGTACCTGCGCTATTACACCATGCCAGAGATCGGGCCGCATGGTGGCAATGGCACCCATTAAAAGTCCGCCGGCGCTGCCGCCCTGTGCATACAGGTGTTCTTTGCTCGTATATTTTTGGGCGATAAGGAATTCTGCGCAATCAATAAAATCTGTAAATGTATTCTTCTTCTTCATCAGCTTTCCGTCTTCATACCATTGGCGGCCCATTTCCTGCCCGCCGCGTACATGTGCAATGGCAAAGGCAAAGCCACGGTTAAGCAGGCTTAAACGCGCGGTGCTAAAACTTGCATCCATGCTGTGGCCATAAGAGCCGTAAGCGTACAGCAGCAAAGGTGATTTACCATCTTTTACAAATCCTTTTTTATACACTATGGATACCGGCACCTTTGTGCTGTCTTTGGCAGTAGCGTATAAACGTTCAGTAACATAGTCAGTGCTGTTGTAACCGCCTACCACTTCCTGTTGCTTCATCAGCTTCTTGTCGCCGGTTTCCATATTATAATCATACACAGAATTGGGTGTGGTCAGTGAAGTGTAGGTGTACCGCAATGTGCTGCTGTTAAACTCAGGGTTGGCCGCGGGTTCAGCGGTGTAGGCGGGCTCGCCAAAATCAAGGTAATGTTCTTTTCCGTTGGCCCTGGCTTTTATCTGCATCTGGCGCAGCCCGTTTTTGCGTTCTACCACTACCAAAAAGTCTTTGAATTCGTCCACGCCTTCCAACAATACATCGGGTCTGTTAGGAATGATTTCTTTCCATGCATCACTGCCGGTGGCAGTATACGGGCATTGCATCAGCCTAAAGTTTTTTGCGTTCCAGTTGGTGACTACCAGGAATTGCTGGCCATCATCCGTTACATCATACAGCACATCTTTCATTCTTGGCTGAAAAACAGTAAAATTTCCCTGGGGCGCAGCGGCATCCAGCAAACGCAATTCTGAAGACATGGTAGCGCGCGATACAATAAAAATAAATTTGCCTGATTTACTCTTACCAACGCCAATATAATTGCTGTGATCTTTTTCAAGGTATACCACCGCATCATCGCTTGCACTGGTGCCAAGGGTATGGCGCTTAATCTTTTCAGACAGTAAGGTTACCGGGTTTTTCTCTGTATAAAAAAATGTCTTGCTATCACTGGCCCAGGCCACGCTGCCTTCTGTATTGGGTATGGCATCGGCCAGTACTTCACCGGTTTCAAGGTTTTTTATATGAATGATGTACTGGCGGCGAGATACCGTGTCTATGCCATAAGCCAGCAGTTTGTTATCATCACTTACACTAAAGCCGCTGGCAGCAAAATAGGTATGACCTTCTGCCATGGCATCTGCATCCAGCAATATTTCTTCCTTGGCCTCCAGCGAGCCTTTCTTCCGGCAATACTTGTAATACTGTTTGCCTTCTTCGCTGCGCGTGTAATAAAAATAACCGTTCTTAAACACGGGTACCGATTCATCTTTTTCTTTGATGCGCGCCTTCATCTCATCAAAAAGCTGTTGCTGAAAATGTTTGGTACCACTCATCATGGTATCCAGGTATTTGTTCTCGGCTTTCAGGTAATCTACCACACGGTTACTGTCTGGCCCTTTTTTAAAGTAATCGATCATCCAGTAGTAATTGTCCAGCACACTGTCTCCATGAATTGTGCGTATATAGGGCTTTATCTCGGCAATGGGCGGTGTTATATTGGCCGGCCACTGGTAGGTCTCTGTTGTGTTCACGTTGGTATCGTTTAAAAGGCAGGAAGATAATAAGAGCGTAACAGAAATACTGATCAATAGTTTTTTATCCATGGCAGTTGATTGTGTTCTCAATGTAGGGAAAAAGTTGCTAAGAGCACCAAAGAGAAAAGGGGGTAAGAGATCAAAAGAGAGAAGAGGGGTAATTGTTTGGCTTTTGCTTCGCTCAGTTTTCGCACAGAGGGCAAAGAGCTAACAGAGCCAAGAGGAAGAAAGAGAAAAAAGAGCTAAGAGGGTAAAAGGGAGCAAGGGGGAAGGAATGCCTGGACGAGAGAACCGAAGTCAGATCAAGACTTCGGTTCTCTCTATATTGCTACCCTTTGTCGCTTTTTGAATTTGACTTTATTCGGTGTCGCTTTT
>DATJGC010000635.1:0-3009 GCA_035495345.1 Chitinophagaceae bacterium
GGTACCATCATCGTACGATCACAACTTGACTTTATGCAATCAACAAAATTGGGTTTAGATAAAGATCATGTTTTAATAATTCATGGAAATGCTGAACTCAATAAAAGATTAGATGCTTTCGCAACTGACCTGGGAAATATAAGTGGCGTGCAGGATGTGGCGCTTACATGGCGTTCGCCTTTTGAAACAGTTATTGGCAATGGTTTTTCTATAAAGGCGAATCCAACCTCAGAAGACGACTGGCACATCGTGGGAGGTATTTCAGGAGACCCGCATTATTTGTCAACGCTGGGAATTCCTTTGATTGCCGGGAGGAATTTTGATCCTTCAAAAATAAAAGGAGACAGCACTGTGAATGAGTTTATCGTGAACGAAGCATTTCTTCGCCACTACCGGTTAAAGCCCGGGGAAGCGGTTGGTAAGCAAGTGATCTTAGGCTTAACCGGTAAGGGTACTATTGTAGGAGTGATGAAAGATTTTCATACCAGTTCCATGCATGATGTTATACAACCGGTCGTGCTGTTTAATAACCCGCAATATTTCGGAAGCGTTTTAGTGCATGTTGGCCCAGGTAAGTTATCGCCGGTACTTTCTAAGATCGGTAAAATATGGAATGCTGCTGTTCCATTGCGGCCGTTCAGTTATTCTTTTCTTGATGATGAATATGATGCGATGTATCGTACAGAGCAAAGGTTGGGAACATTAATGTCACTGTTTTGCGGAATGGCCATCCTTGTAACATGCCTTGGTTTATTGGGGCTGATGACCTTCGTGGTGACACAGCGTACAAAAGAAATCGGTATTCGCAAAGTATTGGGAGCATCCGTGTTAAACATTACCACGTTGCTTTCAAAAGATTTCCTGAAGCTGGTACTGATAGCAATTGTTATTGCCACGCCTGTTGCCTGGTATTTCATGCATGACTGGCTGCAGGACTTTGCGTATAGAATTCATATAAGCTGGTTTGTATTTGTTGCAACAGCCATTGTTGCATTATTGATTGCGTTACTAACGATAAGTTTCCAGGCAATAAAAGCAGCGATTGCAAACCCGGTGAAGAGTTTGAGAACGGAATGAGGGTATAAATTATGAATGATGATTTAAGCACGATGAATGGTAACCAAAAATCCGTGCTGGTACGTAATATGTGTAAATAAAAATCGATGCTATGCTCAAAAACTTATTGCTTGTTGCCTTTCGCAATTTTAAAAAAGACAAATGGTACACCCTGCTAAATGTATTGGGTCTTACCATCGGTATTACTTTTAGTTTATTTCTCATTTTTTATATAAGAGATGAGCTGAATTACGACCGCTCCCTTCCAAAGGCTGACCGCATATACCGCATCGTTTCGTATATCCATGAGCGTGATAAGAATACCAACTGGACGCTTACGCAACTTCCTGTTGCCGCTACCGTAAAAAAAGATTTTCCTGAAGTGGAAGAAGCCACCTGGTTAATGAGCCGCGAAAGAACATTGTTTAAAAATGGCGAAAATAGTTTTTATGAAACGAAGGTGTATTATGCAGACAGCACCGTCTTCAAAATATTTTCGTATAAATTTCTGGAAGGAGATGCTGCACATGCATTGGACGAACCCAACAGTATTGTAATTTCAAAAACACTTGCTGAAAAATATTTTGGGAGGAACACACCGGCGGTTGGTAAAACATTAAAGACAGTATATGATTTGTATAAGATAACCGGCGTTATAGAAGATGTTCCCAATAATTCGCATTTGCGTTTTGATATGCTCATATCAGGCGCTACCATACTGAAGGGAAATCAAAACGGCGGCTTCAACAATTGGGGCAACTTCAACAACTTTACTTATGTGTTGTTGAAACCAGGCGCTAACATTACTGCCTTCAACAAAAAACTGGAGTCAATGTATAAAAAATATGTTGAACCAATTTTTGCGCAATTCAACGTCACCATGAAATATGATGTACAGCCAATAACGTCAATTCATCTTCATTCTAAACTGGAGCATGAACCTGAGGAACTGGGGAACATGTCGTATATCTGGATATTTTCTGCAGTTGCATTTTTTATGTTGTTGATTGCGTGTATCAATTA
Source organism: Chitinophagaceae bacterium (assembly GCA_035495345.1). Classification (GTDB taxonomy): domain Bacteria; phylum Bacteroidota; class Bacteroidia; order Chitinophagales; family Chitinophagaceae; genus JACMLD01. The sequence continues at coordinate 2,080 of DATJGC010000635.1, forward strand.
TATGAATCTTACAACGGCGAGATCTGCCCGCAGGGCAAAAGAAATTGGTATTCGTAAAGTAACCGGGTCGTCAAAAAAGCAATTGGTGTTTCAATTTTTGACTGAGTCATTGCTTACCGCTATTGTAGCCGTGGTACTAAGTATGTTGCTGGTTCTTGTGCTGTTACCTGTATTCAATGCTATCTCCGGCAAGGCATTCACTATAGCCACTTTGTTTCAACCATTCAATGTTATCCTTGTAGCCAGTATTGCATTATTTACCGGGCTGGTAGGCGGAAGTTACCCTGCATTTTATCTTTCAGGGTTTCAACCGGTGAGCATTTTAAAAGGGGCACTTTCCAATGCATCGGGCAACGTAAACCTGCGTCGCACGTTGGTGGTGCTGCAGTTTTCTATTTCTATGATTATGCTAATCTGTACCTGGGTAGTGTATTCGCAACTTTCGTTTTTACAAAAGAAAGATCTTGGGTTTAATAAAGATGAAGTAATGACAGTAACTGTAAACACAGGTGAAGATGAACGCGGTAAAATATATGCTATGGACAATGATTTCCGTAATCTTCCCGGGGTGAAAATGGTTGGTACCGGTAATTCATATCCGGGCAGCGCCAACAGTAACCTCAATCTTTTCACGGTACAAACCAATACGGGTTATGTTGATAAAGCAATTGAATGTTATGCTATTGATGAGAATTTTCTTGGCACCCTTGGGATTAAGATCGTTAATGGTAGAAATTTTTCGGGCCCCCCTGATACACTGCACAGTATCCTGGTTAATGAGGCCATGGCAAAACATTTTGGATGGACTAATGCCATAGGCAAACGGGTGAAATTTCCTGGCGACACGTCCGGCCACTATCTCGAAGTGGTTGGCGTTATGAAAGATTTTAATCAGAAATCATTATACAATCCTATATCTCCTTTGCTATT
>DATJGC010000636.1:0-4209 GCA_035495345.1 Chitinophagaceae bacterium
CAAAATGGGTGATGCCGTTATCAAATGCTACCCGCAGAATATTGCGGGCATTGTCTAACTTATCTATATGACCGAAATTATGCCATAGCCCTAATGAGACGGCTGGCAATTGTAAACCGCTGTTACCACAACGGCGGTACTCCATGCCCTGGTAACGCTTACTATCCGCTAAATACTGCATAGTCTTTTATTGAAATGTTCTGCAAAAAGTTTGATAAGTTATTTACTTCCTTCTATGATGGCGCCATATGCCGGCTTTCTTTTGTAATTGGCATCAAAGGGCAATGGCCAGTCGGGCGCTCCCTGCCAGGCAGGTATCCATGAGTCTGCATCAGATACATTCCAGGTAGTGATGCCATATTGTTGCTGGGCAGGGATGCTGGCAAAAGCTTTTACCACTGTTTTGTAACGGGCCGCCTGTTGTGCGGCCAGTTCCGGGGTTAAAACAGACTTTGTTTTATCACTGTTTAAGCGGATATCAAGCTCTGCAATATGCACTTTCAATCCGGTTTGCACGGCGCTGGCAATGGCTGCCGCAATATTGGCGTCTGTTTGTGTATAGGTAAGATGAAACTGCAGGCCAACACCATCAACGGGTATACCCCGTGTTTTGAAACTGCTTACCATTGCATAGATGGCATTGCGTTTGGCCGCGCTGTATTCCTGACCGTAATCATTATAGAATAATAATACCGCGGAATCTGCCTGTCGCGCATACTGAAAACAGCGGGCAATATAATCAGTGCCCAGGTGTTGTACCCAAATGCTGTTTCGGATACTGCCATCGTCATTAAAGGCTTCATTAACCACATCCCAGGAGCTGACCTTTCCTTTAAAATGAGTAACCACCGTTTGTATATGTGTCTTCAGCAGTTGTTCCCACGCAGCAGAGTCTCCTGAAAAAGTATTTACCCATGCTGGCAGTGAATTGTACCAGTTAAGCGTATGGCCATGCACGCGTTTACCGTTGGTGGCAGCAAAGTTTACCAGGTAATCTGCATCGGCCCAGTTAAATACATTTTGCTGCGGCTGCAGGGCACCCATCTTCATGGCGTTTTCAGGCGTAACGGAGTTAAATTCTTTGGTAACCACCGCGCTGTAGGCAGTATTGTTTTTTAGCAGGTTTACATTGATGGAGGCGCCCATTTTAAAGGGCAAAGACTTATACAAAACCGTGTCCATCACTGGTGGCGGTGCCGTAGGGGGCGCCGTTACAGCGGAACCCTGTTTTGAGCAGGCAATGCACAATATGGCCAGCAGGAGGACGTAAAAAGCAGATTGTTTCATATGTTATAATGCGCTTGAGCAAGGTATGGTAATCTAACCATTCTGTTTTGAATTCACCTGCGGGAGCCTTCTGCGCCCGCCGGATGGAAAAATTAGGAAAAAACAACTAACATATGGTAAAATAACCACTATTTATTAGCGCGGGTTCAAAGGAGCCCAACAGCCTGCTGTACAAAGAGCAGCCGGGGACGGACCAGCGTTCTGGTGGCATGACCCAAAAATGCCGGGGAGGATGGGCGAACCTCGCCATCATTCTAAATAAAAGCCGCAGGCACCTGCTAAATAAAACAAGGTAACAGGATACTGATAATATGTAGGTTACAATAATAATTATACCTAGATATAATAATAATTTCTACTTAGAAACCGTTATCGTTTTGTTCGTACAACTGGCGGGGAAATGGGGCCATTCGTCGCATTCACAGGCCGTTTCAGCCAATAAGCCGGCGCCTATATTGTAACAGCGGCTTGCCGGAAGTACTTTTGTTGGAGTGTTTAATAAGTGATAAGCATTAAAATCAATAGAAGGAGACTACTAGAAAATTTCACTTAGCTGCGGTCTCCAAACTATCCTTGTTATATTTTTTAAGTACCCTCATGAAATTAGCTCTACCCTTTACTTTATCCATTACCAGGCTTGTGCTGCTGCTTGCTGCCAGCTGTATTATTTCAGAAAAGGCAGCTGCACAGTTGAACGACTTGTGTAGCGGGGCTGTACCCCTTACTTCGTCAACGGTATGTACCAATACTTCTGGCTCTCTGACTGCCTTAAGTACTTACTCACCGCTTACGTTAAGCTGCGGTAATGCTAACCGTAATGATGTTTGGTACCAGTTTACTGCGCAGACTACCAACCCAACCATTACCCTAACCACACTAACGGGTATGGCCAATGCAAGACTGACGCTTTTTTCAGGACCCTGTACATCTCTTACATCGCTTTTTTGTGGCAATACCTCTCTATCGCCTACCGGGCTTACCGTAGGCGCTACTTATTTTATACGTGTATATTGTTCTCCCAACGCCACCGGCACCTTTAATATTTGTGTTACGGATCCGCTGCCTCCTGTGAATGACAATTGCAGCGGCGCTATATTATTAAGCACTGGTATCAACTGCTCTAATACTGCGGGTGACTTATTAAATGCCAGCGGAACTGCGGGCGTACCGGGCAGCTGTGGCGCCGCCGGCTCACCTGAAGTGTGGTTTAAATTTGTTGCGCAGAGTGCATTTCCTACCATCAGCCTTTCCAGTATTGGTGCGCAGTTTTCTGCGGCCGGTGTAAGATTACAACTGTTGAAGGGTAGCTGCGGAAGCATGACCTCACTGGCATGCGTAAGCGCAACTTCCATCAACACCTTTAGCACGCCCGGCCCGGGTGCTCCATTAACCCCCGGCGCTACTTATTATGTGCGCGTATATACCAACAGCACGGGTATGAGCGGCACTAACTGGGGCTTTAATATATGTATCACAGAACAGTCGATTGTTGACTATGGTAAATCTTACGTTAACGTAACCAAGGGTGCCAGCGGTGGTACCATTGAACCCAACGATATACTGGAAATACGTGCTATCTATGTGGTAAAAGGTGGCCAGACAACACTCTCAAGTTTCCTGGATACTGTACCGGTAAATACCACTTATGTACCGGGCACATTACGCATTCTTACCAATGAAGGGCAATTGTACAAACAGTGGACAGACGCTGCCGACACAGACCCTGCCTTTATTACCGGTGGCAGTTTTATCACCATCAACCTTGGCGCGGGCGCTAACAGTACAACAGGCGGCACCGTAAAAAATACCGATAAGCCTACCAACTTTGGCTCTACCTGTATCATGATTGTGTCTTACCGAGTTCAGGTAAATGCCGCGGCCAGCTACGGCAGCACCACCATTGATGTAGGCGGTGGCAAATTGCAATACACTAACCCCAATGGCTATGTATCTAACATCAACTTCCCTACGGTAAATGCAATGGTGTATAAAAACTTTGGCATCTGCGTAAATACCATTGGTGGTAATGGTGTGCTTTCTGAGTTCAGTGGCACCTTCGGTTCAGGTAATTTAAAAGATCGTTCAGTAGGCTCTACAAAAATACCTACCAACTATACGCAGGCTAAATTCACCAACGGCAGCCCGGGCGACTATTACTACGGTTTAACCAACAATAGCAGCTCAGGCGGTGTCAATTACTCTATCAACCCCAATGACCCTGTAGCTGTGAACCACGTGTTCAATGTATGGGATATTATTGGAGACCATACCGGCGCTGCCAGTCCTACGGCAGGTAACCCGCCCGCAGATACCACCGGCGGTAAAACAGGTGGCTACATGGTAGTTATCAACGCAGCATTCAGAACCGATACCGCGTTTCTTGATACAGTAAAAAATCTTTGTCCGAATACTTACTATGAATACTCTGCCTGGTTCAGGAACATCTGTAAGAAATGTTCTGGCGATTCTCTTGGCCGGTCTCCGGGCACCGTTGGCTATGTGCCCACTGTGGCAGGCCCTGTAGGCTTTGCAGATTCATCAGGTGTGCATCCTAACCTAACGTTTAACATTAACGGGTTCGATTATTATTCTACCGGCGACATCCTGTACACAGGTCAATGGATCAAGAAAGGATTTACTTACCTCACCGGTCCGGCCCAAACGCAAATGGTCATCAATATCCGTAACAACGCGCCGGGTGGCGGCGGTAACGACTGGGCAATGGATGATATTGGTGTGGCCACCTGTACACCCAATCTTGATCTTAATCCTACTACTGCCACGGTTAATCTTTGTTATGGCAATGCCACTACCTTGTCTGCCAATGTAAAAAGCTATTTCAATAACTATACACAATACATTTGGGAAAAGAGCTCAGACAATGGCGCCACTTACACAGGCCTCGGGTTCAGCGGCACGGGT
>DATJGC010000637.1:0-8676 GCA_035495345.1 Chitinophagaceae bacterium
AACGGCCCTTCAGCAATGATATCCTTCTTGGAGAGCATGGTGTTTTTTTACAAATCTAAGCAGATGCATAAAAATTTGTTTAAAAATTTAGCCCTTGCCCGTTAACGCAATGCAGACCGTTCTAGTAATGCTGGCATGTAAGAATAAAGCCTGCCAGCGTTAGCCATGCTGCAGCATAAAAAAATCCCGGCCGCGGGGCCGGGACTATCAGTCATCTATAACCGAAAAAGATTATCCTTTCCTGCCTTTCTTAAGCGTAGATTTTGGCAGCTTTTTTACGGGTGCGGCTGAAGGATTGCTCAGCGTGGCGGCCAGCTTTGCTGCTTCATACGCATTTACCAAACCACCTGTTTTGCAGAGTTCGCTAAAGTCTACCATCTGGTCGGTGCCTGGTTTTTTTACTTTTACACCCGGAGACTTGGCGGATTTTTCTATACAGTATTTTAATTGCTGGGCGGTAAGATTAGGGAAATAAGATAATAGGAATGCCGCGGTACCTGCTACAATGGGCGATGAAAAGCTGGTGCCCTGTGAGTTGCCGTAGGCATTGCCTCCCGGGTTGGTAGAATAGATCTTTACACCGGGTGAAAACACGTCTACATTCTTTTTGCCATAGTTAGAGAAAGACGCTACCAGTCCACCTTCCTGCGGGTCTGCGGGGTCGCCGCTGGCACCTACTGTAATGTAATTGGTGGCCGTAGAACGCTCAGCCCTTAACCTTGGGTTGGGGAAGTTGTCTGCTGTATCTATATTGGCAGCACTGTTACCGGCAGCTTGCACCAGTAACACGCCCTTGCTTTCTGCATATTTCACCGCTTCATCCACCCATTTCTTCTCGGGAGAAAAACTTTTGCCAAAGCTCATGTTCACAATGCTGGCACCATTGTCTGTAGCATAACGGATGGCCAGTGCCACATCTTTATCATGCTCATCACCATCGGGCACGGCGCGGATCATCATAATTCTAACGTTGTCTGCAATTCCTTTTACACCAAGATTATTGTTGCGGTTTGCACCTATGATACCGGAGCAAAAAGTGCCGTGAAACGGTGTGCTTGCCATTACATCATTGTTGCCATAGTATTTATCATTGATGTCTGCTTCATTGTCTTTCACAATTTCTGCGCGGTAGGCCACCGGCTCTTTGTCGGCCGCTTCCCTTTTGCGTTCCTGGCTGGTCACATACTCGGTAAAGCCGTCTGCCAGTTCCTTGTTGCTGGTCTCCAATTCACTCTTGGTGGCTTTGTACAGGTAGAGAAAACTGCTCCTGGCCTTTGATTCATCAGCCGTCTTGGGAATGTAGGCCTGCAGCTCAGTACCGGTATATTCTTTTTTGCCTAGGATAATTTGCAGCAGGCTGTCGCTCTTCAGCGTGGCATCCAGTGCTTTTCTTAAAAACACAACGTCTACCTGTTCGCCATCTTCATCGCCCTCAATGCTTACCCTTGCTTTCTGCCACATTTTATACTGTTCTTTCTCCTCTTCATTCATTGTAGCAGTATCTACTTTAACACCACTGTACATTTTTTTAAAGCGATAATACACGCGGGCACCTTCGTAAGAATCTTCCTTTACATTGCGACCGTCTTTGCCGCCAAGAAAGTTCCAGCCATAAATATCATCTACATAACCGTTGTGATCATCATCAATACCATTGCCGGGTATTTCTTTGGGGTTATTCCAGAGTATGCCTTTGAGGTCTTCATGCAGTGTGTCTACACCAGAATCAATGACGGCCACTACAATGGTTTTGCTTTTTAACTTTTTTGCCTTTACAAATTCATAGGCCTTGTCTAGGCTGATGCCATAATAACCGTCTTTTTCCTTATCCATCAGGTGCCATCCCTTTGGAACGGTTTTAAAACTATTGCCCTGCGCCACAGTGTGTAGGCCCGCCAGGGAAAGAAAGCAGGCCATGCTAAACGTTATCAATACTTTCATTCAGTAGGTATTAATTAAAGGTGAACAAAGAATTTATAGCCGGTAAAAATAGAAAAGAAACCGCACTAAGCTTAAAAAAACAAAGGAGCGTTAGTGCAGGTTCTTGTTAAGGTTCAATTTAAGAAAGCTTTAATTGCCTACCTGCTAAAATGATGCCCTTTTGCAAGGGCATCATTTTAAAGGAATTAGTTATTTATTGCTTGAGTTTCAGCTCCACGCGCCGGTTTTTGGTGCGTCCTTCGGCAGTGGCGTTGTCTGCCAGGGGGTTGCTCTGGCCAAAACCATTGGCGGTAATGCGGGTAGCATCCACCCCATTGGCCACCAGGTAGTCCTTCACCGCTTTTGCACGGCGGGCAGACATGCTCATATTGGCAGCGGCGGTACCGGTATTATCAGTATACCCGTTTACTACCAGCTGCAATGCAGGGTTTTCTTTTAACAGGTTGGCAACTGTCTGCAACGCTTCATAAGATTTGGGCAGCAATGCAGCGCTGTTAAGCGCAAAGAAGATATTCTCTGCCGCCAGGTTCACCTGCTTTTTCATTTCTTCTTTAATGAGGGGGCAACCGTTGTTTTCAGCTGCGCCGGCTACATCGGGACATTTATCGGCTTCGTCGTTTACACCGTCTTTGTCTGTGTCTGGCACCGGGCATCCATTGTATTTGGCCAGGCCTGCAATGGCCGGGCATTTATCTGCTTCGTCGTTTACGCCATCCTGGTCCGTGTCTGGAATGGGGCATCCATCGTACTTGGCCAGGCCGGCAATGGCCGGACATCTATCCGCTTCATCGTTTACGCCGTCTGCGTCTGTGTCTGGTACAGGGCAACCCTGGTATTTTGCGGTGCCCGCCTGCGCAGGGCATTTGTCTTTTTTATCGGCAATGCCGTCTGCATCCTGGTCTGGGCAGCCCTGGCTAATGGCTGCACCGGGCAGGGTAGGGCATTCATCTTTATCATCTGTAAGTCCATCGTGATCCCTGTCTTTTGGCAGGGGTGCAGGTTCCTTTACTTCACCCAGCCAGATGCCTAGTGAGGCCCCATAAACACGGTGTTTAAAAGTACCCTTGTAGGCAGCATAGTAAAGATTATCAAGCCCCTGGCTGATGAAACCGGTGAGGGTGATATTGCCAATCTCAAAACCGGCACGCGCATTTACGCCATAGCCGAAAGTGCGATAGCTGTCATCTTTCTTACCCACTTCAAGATCTTTGGTAGCGTTGATGCTGATGGTAGATTTAACTACGGTATCCACAATCAATTCATCGTGCTGGTTAATTACCTTTTTGCCCTTATAAAAAAGGGAAAGATAAGGGCCTGCGCTGAGTAGAAAATTGGTTTTGCCCTTGCGTGATAAAGGAAGCTTTACCGCAAGGTTCAGGGGTATATCAAAGTATTTGGTGCTGAGAGAGGTTACGTTGTTGTAAGAATAAAAGCTGTCTGCATTATTGGTTTGCAGGATCTTTGAAAAGTTTCTTCCTTTCTCCGTATACAGAACAGCGGGTTGAAAGTAAAAACGACCACCCAGTGGAATTTCTGCAGTAAGGCCGGCATGGATACCGCTCTTGGCAGTGTAATAGGGCGCCGTGGAAGTTGACCAGCCGGGGATCTCATTTTTTTCGGTGATGTTGGCTGTCTGAAGGCCGCCAAGAATGCCCAGTTTTACCTGCGCAAACGAAGCGGAAGCCGCCAAAAGCAACAGCAGCAAAAAGCAGTTTTTTGCCATAGGATATTTATTTATAACGCTTTATTGTTAGCTGATCAACGTATTTGGGCGTTATTTATTTTGCTGCCGGCCGCAATAATAGGGGCATCTATCAGATATCAAACTTAATCCCCTGCGCAAGGGGTAATTTGTTGGTATAGTTAATGGTATTTGTTTGCCTTCTCATATATATTTTCCACGCGTCGCTGCCACTTTCCCTGCCCCCGCCGGTTTCTTTTTCGCCCCCAAAGGCGCCGCCAATTTCGGCGCCGCTGGTACCAATATTAACATTGGCAATACCGCAATCGCTGCCAGCCTGCGATAAAAATTGTTCGGCCTCGCGCAGGTTAAGCGTCATGATGGCCGAAGAAAGCCCCTGCGGTACCCCATTCTGCAGTGCAATAGCCTCATCCATGGTATGGTACTCCATCAGGTATAAAATAGGCGCAAAGGTTTCATGCTGCACAATGGGCAAATCGTTACCGGCTTCTGCAATACAGGGTTGTACATAGCAACCGCTTTCAAAGCCCTTGCCTTCCAGCACACGGCCTTCTACCAGGAAGCGGCCACCGGCGGCCTTGCATTTTTCAATGGCCTCCAGGTACATGGTTACGGCCTGCTTATCTATGAGCGGTCCCACATGGTTGCCCTCATTAAGCGGGTCGCCAATCTTCAATTGCTGGTAGGCTTTCACCAGTTTCTGTTTAAAAGTCTCGTATACATCTGCATGTATTATCAGCCTGCGTGTGCTGGTACAACGTTGTCCTGCGGTGCCCACGGCGCCAAATACACAGCCTATTAAAGACATATCAAGGTCGGCGTCTTTAGATATAATGATGGCGTTATTGCCGCCCAGTTCCAGCAGGCTTCTGCCCAGTCTTTCCCCAACAGCGGCACCCACGGCCTTGCCCATCCTTGTAGAACCCGTGGCAGAAATCAGTGGCAGGCGAGTATCATGGCTCATCCATTCACCCACGTTACGGTTGCCTACCAGCAGGCAGCTTACGCCCTCCGGTACATTGTTGGCGGCAAATACACGTGCGGTAATCTGCTGGCAGGCGATGCCGCAGAGCGGTGTTTTTTCACTCGGCTTCCACACACATGTATCGCCGCAAACCCAGGCCAGCATACTGTTCCAGCTCCATACCGCCACCGGAAAATTAAAGGCAGAGATAATGCCTACCACGCCCAGGGGGTGGTACTGCTCGTACATGCGGTGACCGGGTCTTTCGCTGTGCATGGTAAGTCCATGCAACTGACGTGAAAGCCCAACCGCAAAATCGCAGATATCAATCATTTCCTGTACTTCGCCATATCCTTCCTGCAGGCTCTTCCCCATTTCGTACGACACCAGTTTGCCCAGGTGCTCTTTTTCTGCGCGCAAAGCCTCGCCAATTTGCCGAACAATCTCTCCGCGGCGCGGTGCCGGCCATAAACGCCATTCCAGGAAGGCTTCCTGTGCCTTTGCCAGCACGGTTTCGTAAGCATCTTTATCGGCGGCATTTACGGTGGCAATTAACTGCCCGTCTACCGGCGAGTATGACGCAATGCTTTCGCCCTTGCTTTTTATCCATGTGTTACCGGTGGAGACACCTTCGTTTTGCGCTTCTATACAGAGTGCGTTCAATATTTCTTTGATCATGCTGCCTGTTTGAAGCTGCAAGATACAAAATAGGAAACGCTGCTGCATGGTGAGGGAGATGGTATCGCGTGCACATCCATTTATCTGCAACATTATTTCATCAGGTAAACGTATAGGTTACGGTCTATTTTCTCATCGTTTGTTAAACAGCACAGATCTGCTGTTAAGGGTTGCAGTGTTCTTGCTAATTTCAGTTATATTAGCCAAGGTTATCATCAAACTGCTTGCTTATGTCAAATGCAAAACCCCTCCTGAGCTTCGGACAGATATTACAAATGAACCTTGGCTTCTTTGGCCTTCAATACAGTTTTGGTTTACAACAGGCCAATATGAGTCCGATCTATTCTTACCTGGGGGCAGAAGAAAGTAAGCTGCCATTGTTATGGCTGGCGGGTCCCATGACGGGTTTGATCATTCAACCCATCATCGGCGCTATGAGCGATAAAACCATTACCCGCTGGGGGAGAAGAACGCCGTACTTTTTAATTGGTGCTATTTGTTGCAGCCTTGCCTTATTCATTATGCCGTTTAGCAGTACGGTACTCATGGCCGCCAGCGTATTGTGGATACTGGATGCGGCCAACAATATTACACAGGAACCCTATCGTGCTTTTGTGAGTGATAAGCTTGATAAAAGCCAGCATTCCCTGGGCTTCCTTACCCAAAGTGCCTTTACGGGGCTTGGTCAAACACTGTCTTACCTTACGCCCTTCCTGCTCATCAATGTATTTTCCATCGCAGAATCCTCCAAGGTTGGCAAGTTGCCCTTTACTACTTTTATAGCGTTCCTGATCGGCTCCGTGGTATCTATTGGTTCTATTCTATGGACACTGAAGACCACACGCGAGATACCGCTCACAGAAGAAGAAAAAGAAAAGATCAGGGGTTCTGCCCATGGTGTTGCCGCCACCTTTGCCGAAATTGGTAAGGCTATCAAAGATATGCCGCTGACCATGAAACTGATGGGGCCCATGATGCTCTTCAGCTGGTATGCAATGTTTATCTACTGGCAATACATTGCCAAATGTCTTTCGCTTTCATTGTACCATACGGTGGATGCTGCCAACCCGCTTTTCCGCAAGGCAGAATTACTTGTTGGACCGTTAGGCGCGTTTTATAATTTTGTTGCGTTTGTTGCCGCCTTTGTGCTGGCGCATTTTGCAAAAAAATATGGGCCGAAGTATTTGCACAGCATTTGCCTGGCGCTGGCCGGTATCGGTTTATTGTTTATACCGCACCTGAAACAGCAATGGCAATTGTACATACCTATGATTGGTATGGGCTTATCCTGGGCCAGCATGATGGGCAATCCGTATATTATGCTGGCGGGCAGTATTCCGCCTGAAAGAACCGGTGTTTACATGGGCATCTTCAATATGTTCATCGTAATTCCCATGCTGATAGAAACCTTTACCATACCCTTGTACTACAAGAGCTGGTTAGGCAATAACCCTAGCCATGCTATTTCATTGGCCGGCGTTCTGTTGCTGCTGGCTTCATTCTCTGTTTTGCTGATCAAGGTAAAAAAGAGTACTGTTGAAATTGTATTGCCGAGGGGAGGGCATTGAGTACTTAGTTCGTAGTTCTTAGTTCTCTATAGTTTTCAGTTTTCAGTTTGCAGTTTTTAGTTCTTTTGCCTGGTATAGTTTTCAGTTTTCAGTTTGCAGTATTTAGTTCTTTCGCTTTGCTTTGGTCTGCGCTAAGAGAACAAAGAGAAGAAAGAGCTTTCGCTAAGTGATGAAGAGCAGCTAGAGCTTTTGCGCTGAGAAATTTTTCGCACAGCGCTAACGAAGCTAACAGAGGCCTAAGTTAACAGAGTACTGCGTCCGCTGCCCCGCCGTATCGCCGCGTGCAACCATCGTAGCAAAAGCTTTTTGAATTTTGAATTTTGACTTTTTAATTATTCTCCAATGAAAATAATCTGTATTGGCGAAGCCCTGATAGATATGATTTGTACCGACAAGGGCCGCCCGCTTTCTGAAGGACAACACTTTTTAAAAAAGCCCGGTGGTGCGCCCACCAATGTGGCAGCGGCCATTGCTGCGCTTGGTGGCCAGGTAGAACTTGCCGCCAAAGTGGGTAACGACCCCTTTGGCCAGCACCTTATACAGGTAATGGAAGACTTTGGCGTATCTACCCGCTGGGTGTTTAAAGACAATGATCACTTTACCACCTTCGCCTTTGTATCACTCATGGAAGATGGTGAACGCGATTTTGTTTTTAACCGCGGGGCCGACGGACAACTTACCCGTCATGAGATTGATGCCATTGACCTCACCGGCGTTTCCATCATTCACTTTGGGTCTGCTACCGCCTTCTTACCCGGACCGCTGCAAACCGCTTACCAGAGCCTTTTGCAAAAAGCCTTGCTGCAAAATATTTGTATCAGTTTCGATCCCAATTACCGCCACCTGCTCTTTGGTCAGCAACAACAATCATTCATAGATCAATCTTGGAACTTCCTGACCTGTTGCCATTTTTTTAAATTAAGTGATGAAGAAGCCATGCTCATTACCGGTAGTGTAACCGTAGCAGATGCAGCTGCACAATTGCTGGCTAAAACAAGCGCTGTCTTCACCATTACGCTTGGTAAGGAAGGCACCTTACTGGGCTATAATAACAGCACCAGCATGGTGCCCAGCATACCCGTGCAGCCCGTAGATACCACGGGTGCGGGCGATGCCTTTGTAGGCGCGGTATTGTACCAGCTGAGAGAAAAATCATTGACTGAGATCCATGCGCTATCCTTATACCAATGGCAACAGGTAATTGCCAATGCCAATAAAGCCGGGGCCAGAACCTGTGAATACATGGGTGCCATGGAAGCTTTCAAACACCTCAATAACCAGATTTTTAATTAAGGTAAACGACCACTGTACGTGTACAATTACAGCCTTCACCAGCAAATTCATTCCATTCTCAGCAACAGGAAAACTGATCAACCGCAGCAGGATCCCTTGTTTGAAACCCGCTTTGTTGCCAATGCCAGCGCTATAGAAAGTTTATACGCATCATTGTATGGTCATCATCCGCATTCAAAGCAAATGTTTACGCAACTGCTGCAACTGGTAGCGGATGCCAACAGCCAGCGCTCAGTAGCCTTGCAGCAGCGAGACCGCAACAAAGAAAAGGAGCAGCACTGGTTCCTGAGCAACCATATCACCGGCATGAGCCTGTATACAGACAGGTTTTGCGGCAACCTCCGCAACCTGGCCGGTAAACTGTCCTACTTTAAAAAGCTGGGCGTAAACTTTCTTCATCTTATGCCGCTGTTTGAAAGTCCGCCCGGCGAAAGTGATGGCGGCTATGCAGTATCGGATTTTAAAAAAGTGGATGAACGCTTTGGTACACTCAACGACCTTATCAGCCTGCAACAGCAAATGCACCAGGA
>DATJGC010000638.1:0-3060 GCA_035495345.1 Chitinophagaceae bacterium
CAAATACCCAATTAGTGGTATGCCAGACCATTTACAGGATAAGATGAAATCGCTGTGCCAGCATTCAAATTGCCTTCAGCCAACAAAACGGGTTGCATCGTTTACGCAATCATTACTGAGGATAAGCAGCCCCAGGGTGCATACAACCAGGAAATGTTTTTTAGGGTGTAAAATGAAGAGGCAGTAAGAGTCGACTGCTTTGTGCGCGGTATTGCGTTGTTGGTCGATTAAAATGGTAGTACAGCGATTGTTCTGTAAACGCGCTATAAGAGGGCATAATTTCATTGTACAATTGAAACTTTAAAACATTTACCATGAAACTGTACCTTCTTCTTTCGCTTGTTGTTTTCCAGTTCTGTGCCTGTAAAAAAGACAGCACGGCGCCCAAAGACTTTGCCACCGTTATGAAAAATTCTGTGTGGTCTGGCCAGGCCAATGTTGCCGCCAAGCCATCACAGCCAATAAGCATGTCTTTTGCAGACGGCGGGCAAATGTTTTGGTACGATGTTCAAAACGCAGTACCCGGAACCTGGAAGATAGAAAGCGGTCTTCTTATCGTTACCTTAAACAACGGCGCCGGGTTTACCGCAAAGCTGGCAAATGACAACACACTCACCAATATTGTAAACCTTCCTACCACCAACCTTAGTCTTACAACAGCTACGTTGAATACGTCGCCCGACCCGGTGCTCGACAATACCGTTTGGTCTAGCAGCGTCAATAATATTGTCATTCGTTTTAAACCCGGCAACAAGCTGGATCTTGAGATTGGTCCGATGGGAACTACTAAATACACAGGCCTTTCTTATACCGTAGACGCAAGAACCGTCCGCTTCAGCGCCCTGAGCACTTATAAATGGATGCTCACCGCCAACGGAAACAGCTCAATGAAAGGTGTAAATGTTTTCTTGCCAGACCCAACAGTGTATACATATGAAGTAACCAAACAATAGCCTTTTACCTTTTCCTTTGAACTTGCAGCCATCACAGACAAACCTGTGATGGCTGTTTTTTTTACAGGACTTCCGGAGTTAATGCATGCCGGCCTACTTTCTTGTCACCTGTTAACCTGCCCCTACAGGATACGTCTAAAAAGCAACTCCGTTGAATTTTGCAAATACTGCTGGAATAAATTCCTTTTCTTTATATGCTATCCAGTAACGATTGCTTATAAAACCCGCAAGGGTTTGTTCAACATTGCTTATGAAACAAATTTGCCCGCTGCGGCCTTACCTATGCCGCTATCTTTCTGCAGGCCGCTGCAACCATATGCGGTCTAACAGCCAGGCGCAACCGCTATTATATTCTCCAGTTATTGCCTCAGCCTCCTTCATAGCAATAACCACAGCCAAATACGGATAGCCATGACAAGTATTACAAAAAGAACGTCGCTCTATTTTTACGCTGGTGCTGTGCTATCGCTGCTGGGCTACCTGTTGGTGACCATGCAACAAATGCATGCTTACGGAGGATGGTTACTGGCTGCTTTCTTTCTTTGCCTGGCCATTGCTTTCAGGAGTCATGCGGTATTAAAAGGCTTCTGGTACAGTGTAATGATCCTGGCGGTAGCCAGCCTGGCCATGTATTACCCCGCCTATTTTAAAACCATCAACGGGCGCGAAAGCTCTTTTCTAATTCCTTTTCTTTTACAGGTGATCATGTTTGGCATGGGCACAGAACTCAACCTGCAAGATTTTGCGCGGGTACTGGTAATGCCCAAGGGCGTTATTGTTGGCATTGTTTGCCATTATACCATTATGCCGCTGGTAGGTTTTGCGGTGGCGCATCTTTTCCATTTTCCGCCGGAAATAAGTGCCGGTATCATCCTCATTGGCTGTTGCCCCAGCGGTTTGGCCTCTAATGTTATGTGTTACCTGGCCAAGGCTAATTTGGCACTGTCCGTTACCGTTACTACCGTCTCCACCCTGCTGGCGCCGGTCTTAACCCCGTTGCTGATGCAATTACTTGGCGGAAATTATGTACACATAGATTTCTGGGCAATGGTATGGGATATTACCAAGATTGTGATACTGCCCATTGTTGCCGGCTTGCTTTTTCATTATGCGGTACGGGGCAGGTTGAAGTGGCTTGATAAAGCCTTACCTGCTTTTTCAATGGTGGGTATTGCCCTGGTACTGGTCATCATTATCTCTGCCGGCAGGGATAACCTGCTGAAGATTGGCGGACTGCTCATAGTGGCCACCTTTATTCACAATATGGCGGGTTATTTTCTGGGCTACTGGTCTTCACGTGCGCTGCGTTTTCCGGAAGAAGATTGCAGAACCATTGCACTGGAAGTAGGTATGCAAAACGCAGGACTTGCTTCTGCCCTCGCCAAAGGAATGGGAAAGATTGCCACGGTAGGACTGGCCTCCGTCATTTTTGGGACCATGATGAATGTTACCGGCTCCTCGCTGGCCAGCTGGTGGCATAACCGGCCACCCGCAAAGGAAAAGGATTCGGAAGAAAGCACGGTACCGGTATCCAATATCACCGCATAAATCAATCAACGTTAAACACTAATCATCATCATAAAAAGGTTCTTATGTCTACATTAAAATGTATTTTTTTCTTTGTACTGCTGGTCTCCGGTATACAATTGCAGGCGCAATATGTGCAGATAACAAAAGAACAACTGGTAGCACTCACCCCCGAGTGGAAGGGTGAACGTTTCCCTGATGGCAGGCCAAAAGTAAGTGACAATATACTGAAACGCATGAAGTCTGTGAGCGTGGAAGAAGCCTGGGCCGTCATGAAAAATGCCGGTTATGGCTACCAGGTGGCAGAAGGCTGGCTGATGATAAACCCAGACAGTGTACTGGTGGGCCGCGCTGTAACCGCCACCTTTATGCCGGCAAGGCCAGACGTTTGGAAAGCCATAGATTCAGCCGGTAAGAAAGCAGGCAAGAGAGGACAGAACACCTGGGCAGTTGACCTATTAGTAAAGGGGGATGTGTACGTGGCTGATCAGTTTGGGGCACATAAAAACGGGCCCACCATTGGTGATAATGTTGGCAATGCCATTTACGCACGCTCAGGCAATGGCATTGTGTATGATGG
>DATJGC010000639.1:0-2284 GCA_035495345.1 Chitinophagaceae bacterium
ACGTTGTGCAGGATGGAAAATAATCAAGAGATTTGTAGCAGACAAATTTTATTTAGCAATGGCGGCAGCAATGGTTAAATGGTTACTGGTTAGTGCGTTGGGTTTTATTCATCCGTTTTACGTAAGCGTAACCGAGATAAATTACAACGCAAAAGAGAAAACGCTGGAAATATCCTGTAAGCTGTTTTTAGATGATACAGAAAAAACCATTAGAAATCAGTCTGCTGCTGCCGTGGAACTCAGCAACCCAAAAGACCAGAAAAAAGCCACCCAGCAGATCAGTGCTTATGTAGCCAGGCACCTGCTCATTACAATAGATGGTAAGCCGGTAACGCTTGAATGCATTGGCTACGAGGTAGAAGGCGCCTCTGTATGGAGTTATTACCAGGTAAAAAATATTGCTTCTGTACACAAAATAGAAGTAAACAACAACCTGTTGTATGAGATGTATACAGACCAGATAAGCATTGTACATGCGCAGGTAGGCAACAATAAAAAAAGTGCACGCGTTACCAACCCGGAAACTCAGATGGTATTTGAATTTTAAGCGCCGCGCGCCTTAATTATTTTTTCTTCAGGTATTCCAGTTGCCCCAGGTGATAGCTCTGGTGATTGGTTCTGTTAATAACAAGGTTTAACCTGTTACGGTGCGGTTGGGTAGCAAAATCTTCATCGCTTACCGCGGTATGTTTCTGAAACCAATCGTTGGTAGAAAGCTGCTCCATATGACGCGTAAGCGCAGCATTGATTTCTTTCCAGTAGCCGGTGAGCGTTGCAAGTGAAGGTTGTTCCTTACCTGATTTATCTGGGCTGGTTAAGAAAATATCCTGCAGGGCAGGGTATAATTTGGGGCCAAAGCCAAGAAGCGGCAGCATGCCATCATTCACTGCTGCCAGGTGGCCCACCAGGTAAACACCCGTGTTTCTGCCGGTGGCGGTTTCTGCAGCCCATTGTTCTTCTGAAAGCGTTTCCAGTAATTTATCCAGCCGATTGTTTTGCTTCTGCCATTCTGCAAGAATCATTTGTACACAGAGATCCAGTTGTTGCATAAATTGTAATTGTTGTAATGAACTTTATAATACTCACTGCAATGATGCCACTATCTCATCCCTCTTCTGCCACTTTTTTTATCTGCACCAGCACGGGGTTCCAGCCTTCGCCGTTATTGTATACATCATGGTATCGTTTTTCTCCGTCTGCTGCTTTTTCAAAACCATCCTGGCTCACGGTGAGCGTGGTAATACCATCCATTTCAGAAAGCTGGTAATACACGTTCAGGTAATTGTCTGGCACATCGGGCATGTTTGCGTGTGGGTCTATAACAGTATAGGTAAGCAGGGTTGGCGGTTCTATTGCCAGCACGGTGCCTTTTACGTAAACGGTTTGCTGCCCGTCGTGCGTGGCACGCCACAAGAGCGGACTGCCAGGCTTCCAGTCAGACACCGCCTCACAGCCAAACATATATTTTTTGGTTTCTTCCGGGTTGGTGAGTGTATCCCACACACGGTTAATGGGTGCATGTATGGTTATGCTGTTTTCTACAACCCGTTTATTGATAGTATCCATCTTGTAATTGTTATTTTATTGGCGCAAAGATAGCCGGATGTTATAGCAAACCAACACCTACGGCGGTAACTACTATTTTAATAAATCCTTCCACCACTTTGCCGGTGGTTTCAAGAATGCCTGCAAGTTTGTCGAGCTTTTTAGACGCTTCATTGATCTGGGCGGTCAATTCCTGCAGCTGTTTTGTGTCGGCGGTTAATTGCGCCACCAGTTCATCGCGCAGCGTATCTATGATAGAACGTTCCAGGCTGCGCAGCGTTACCAGCGTGGTTTGCAGCAGGCCTTTTTCTGCGGCGGTAAGTCCTTTTTTACCCCTGGCTACGCCCACTGCATCAATGGCATCGCGCACCTGCTGGAGTGTTTGCGGTTTAAATTGTGAAGTATCCATGGTTGGTTATTTTTTGGGTGCATCAATGGCCTTAATGGTGGTCTTAACTTCTTTTACATCGTCATAGAGTTGCTGCAGCGCGGCAATAATTTCATGCACGTCTTTTTTTGCCAGTATTTGTTCTGTAAGGGCCGCGTGCGCTGTGCGGAGTGCGCGTGTAGCACTGATGGTCTGTTGCCTTAGTACGTCTATATGAGCTACATCCATGTACAGCTGCAGGTATTCCCTTTCATTTTGAACAGTGGGCTGGCGGTGGCGCAAAAGACTTTTATAATCACTGGCGATGCCTTGTCTTTCATTGCGGATGAGCGAGTCTATTTTACCCGAGCG
>DATJGC010000640.1:0-3477 GCA_035495345.1 Chitinophagaceae bacterium
GCGCGGGCATAAAGATGCATTTTTAGTCAACGCTGGCAGCACTTAGTATTACTGCACAGCCTTTATATTGTTGTCCTTTATAGGCCACGTTCATCTGGTATTCATAAACGTGATCACTCAGGCCATCGTTGCAGAACTTGGAGAGGATGGAAATTCTTATTGGTTCGCCAGATTCAGTGTGCACTGAATAAATGGTACTGTCTCTTGTTATCAACGGCATTTCAATGGGCACAATGACCGGTTTTTGGTTGACGGAATACTTAAATAGTATTAATTTTTCCCTGTCTATTTCAACGCTCCAGAAAGGGTCATTGCCTGTACCGATAATATCAATACCATCTGCCTTTCTTTTTTTCCATGAAGCATTTTCAGGCGCAGTATTCTTTTTAAACAATACGTTTTGGGCCGCCATTGAATCATGTATTACAACCCAATTATTTTTGGTATTGATAAGACTGTCTTTAACCAGCTTGTATTCAGCAACTGCCTTTGCGTCGCGATAAAGAACAAATTTTCCTTTTACTTTATCCCAGGTGCCGGCAGTTAATTTAGCCTGTGTGCCTTTCCCCCAGCTTAGCTCTTCCATTTTATATTGGTAATCACTGGTAAAAACAATGGTGCGCTGAATGCCTTCGCAATTTTTACAAGGCAACATGCCCTGGTAAAAGCCCAGCGGAATGGTATCATATGTATTGGCGTTGATAATGGAGTCTTTAACAATTACCATGGTATCGGTGGTATTGGTAACCTGTAAGGTGGATGCATTGTATAAACGGTAACCCGAGAAATAATACCAGCCGCCGGCACCGAGCGCAAGCACAATAATAATAGCAAAGAAGGTTTTCATACTGTATGGGATTTAAAGGGTGTAATAGCGCGCTATTTGTAAAGGTGGATCAATTATTCCGTAAATGATAGCAATTGCAAAATGAATTGCGCACTAAAAACACTTAGCAGGCACCTTGTCTCGCTCGCACGCGATGTTTGCTGCAACTATCTTTTGCTTGCTTGCCAGGCGTTTGTTGGCAGGTTATAGCTGCCCTTTAGTGTGCCATTGTTGGCAATGACACAAAACATCGGGTGTGCCAGGGTGGGCAAATCAAAACGGATTACTCCTCCGGATGCAGACCTGGAATAACTGCCACTCGGATAGGTCTTAATACCAAAAGTAGTTTCAACCTTAGCTCCATCCAGGAAATTAAGCTGTATGATGGCAGGAAAATAGCTGAGGTTACCTGACCACACGGTACCTTCTAATGGAATTTTTGGATTCTCTACCAACTCCCCGCTGTTTACCTTGTTGGCCGTATTGGTGGTAATATTGGTCATCTTATTGTCGTCCGTAATGTCGGCCGTTACCACAACGGAAGGATTGACGAAGGTCATTGTCAGCTTGTTTCTTTCAACAGTATACTGACCTGTGTAGTTATCCGAAAACTGGCTCCAAAGCAAAAGGTTAGTGGCGCTAAAATGCACGCTGTAATATTGCAGCGTTTCGCCGGCGTTGGTTAGTGTGCCCCACCATACTTTGTCTTTGACAGAGAGTGAATAGTCTTTGGACGGCACAGCAGCGTTCTCTTTTTTACAGCTTTGGAATGTGGCGATTAAGAGGAAGAAAGAAAGTAACCTTGACAAATACTTTTTCATACGTTTTGATTTAGAACTCCGAGAATTTTAATGCTGTATGCAGATAAAGAGATATTTCTCCTATATCCGCAATTCAAATGGTTGATGGGGTGTTTGCTACTGTGAAGCTAGCAGCTGCAAGCAGAAAGTCTTTGAATAGTAGATTGCGGTAGCGAATAGGGCAATAAACAACCTTTTTAAAGCGGCCAACAGTAAGATTGCCGACCAATGCCGTTAAGCGACGAAAGCCGTAGGTTTGTCTACGTTGCAGCAGGCGGAGGTACCTGCGTTACTCATTTGAGTACTACTGTTATCAAGCAAGCCGGTTTGAGAAAATACCTGGGGCTGGAAAAAATTTTGATGCTCGCATGGCCAACTGTTGCTGATAAGCAGGGGATAGGCATTTTACAATGATTGCGAGCTATCGATAGCTATTAGTAGGTACTTCGACTAGCGATGATATGGTGGTACCAATGGCGTTTCTATAACCGAGTCTTAGATGATCGGATTGGCAGATGTTTTATTGTAATTTTTGATTGACTATCTTTTTGTAAATCTTAGGAACTATTTGGTTGAAAGTCGGATACAAATGCGCAGCAAAAGAATAGGAAAGTATATCCCTATCTAATCAGCACCACCGAACCCTTTTTTTGCTGTGCCACCCCATCTAATGATGACCAGTGAACCATCCATATGTAAACGCCGGCCGGTTGTTTTTGTCCTGATGTATCGCCATTCCAGCCCGCAGAGGGATCGTTGGAGTTAAAGATTCTTTGACCCCAGCGATTGAAAATTTCCAGGTGATAGTTGGCTGCATGCCCCGGAAACTTTAATCTGAAGATATCGTTGTTACCGTCGCCGTTTGGTGTAAACGCATTGGGGAACCAGATTTTTGCCTCACAATCTTTAGAGACAACCAGGCATGAATCTACGCCAACGCATCCCTTCTCATTCATTACCTTGAGCTGGTACCGACCCGCCTGCGAAACCTTTATAGAGGCGCCGGTTTCTCCTGTAGACCATACATACTTATTGTATGAACGAAGCGCAGAAATGACTGTGAAGAAGCCTGCGCATACGGATGTATCTGGTGGAAGAAAATGGGCGGGTAATTCCTGAACCGTTGCAATGTGCAGATCGGCAACTGCGCTGCAATGATGCGTGTCAGTTACACTTACATGATAATACCCCGTGTCTGAAACGGTTAAAAATTGCTGCTGAGAACCGTCTTGCCATAAATATGAAGAAAAATTACCGGCGTTTAGCTCAGTAGGCTGGCCGCGACAAATCCACGTATTACCAATGATCTTTGGCAGCGGACTCGTAAACGTTTTTACCTGTATACTATCAGATGCGTGACAGCCATGATCATCCGTTGCAAACACCCAATATTTCCCCGGCATACTTGTGTTGATTTGCCTGCTCAATAACCCGGTGCTCCATAAATAGCTGGAGAAACCAACCGGCGCCACCAATACTGCCGAGCCTTCAGGGCAGATAGTTGTATCTGCACCGAGGCTGATAACCGGTGTGGGCCAGATGCTAAGCAGCCAGTGATCTTTCACGGGGCATTCAAACTGGTCCTTGCCAGTAAGAATATAGTCGGTAGTTGTACTGGCAATCGCACCCGGCAAGCCTGCGGGCATATTGATTACCTGGTTAGCCGGATACCAGCTAATTGAATGCAATCCAGGAGTTGTGGGCAACAGCACCGTATCTGCCGCACATTTTGTAATGGGCGAACCGGCTGTTAGTGTCCATGGCGTATGATAGTTAACCGTTAATTCGTCTGTCTTTTGATTGCCACAGGAATCGGTTACCGTACAGCTATAGGTACCGGCCGTACGCACT
>DATJGC010000641.1:0-3136 GCA_035495345.1 Chitinophagaceae bacterium
ACATCTGCCGAAGTAGCAATACCTGTTTCTCCCATACCACCTGCACGTGCATCACTGGAGATGCGAAGAAAAGGAACAGCCGTGGTAACCACGTTAATTTTTTGCACCTGTGCACCAGCGGCCAGGGCCATGCCCATGAGCGCCGGTACTATAAAAAGAGCCTTATTGAATTTATGTGCCATAAAATATTTTGTTTGTGATCAATTGAATTATTTGATTTTAACGCGCTGCGATTCTTTGAAATTACCACCCTGTACGTGTACAATATATACACCCGGTGCAAGGTTGCCCACCTGCATGCTTGAACTAGTGATACCAGCCTGGAGTTGCATTGCGTTGGTTATAACCGGCTGACCGTTTGCAGTGAACAAGGTAACAGAAGCCTGTTGCGCCGTTTCTGCATACACCCTAATTTGTAACACAGATGCACTGCTGCTCCACACTTTCAGGTGATCATTTGATGCGGGTACCACCGTGAGCCTGCCGTTTACAAAACTGATATTGTAATTGGCCGATGTTGCTCCATTTGCTGTGATACCAAAATAACCGATGGGTGAATTGACCATGGCAGTGGTTTGTGCCTGTGCAGCGGTAGTAAGATAAGCTGGGCTGTCGCTTCCTGCCAGTCCTGTGTACGTAAACGTAAATACCGGGTTAACCGCTCCCTGCTTCTTGATCTTGTCGTCTGCAGTAATGGTTAATGTTGCGGGCGTAATATCGCCTTTTACCATTGCTGAACTTGTGGTTACGGTATAGTTTCCTTTTGCTTCACCGCTTAACACAAATGAAGACGCCGTTATATCTTTTGCAGTTCCTGCATTTTTATCTGCATATACAGCAGTACCTGTAACGCCGAGTTCATCGCCTTCAATAACACCTGAAAGCGTGTAGTTGGCTGCCAGCAGGGTGGCTGCTGTAGTGGCATTGTAGACTTTAGTGATGGCCGGACTTGCATTCAATGATACGGAGATCTCTTTTGGTACAATACTGGCCGCCACGGTAGCAGATTCGGTAACGAGATTGTAATTCTCTGTATTCTCACCGGTTAATGCAAAGGCATCTACCGTTACAATTTTGTTTGCGGCTGCTGCTGCCGTAGCAAATACGGCTTTGCCGGTAACCTGTACGTCATCATTATTGATGACACCCACCAGGCTGTAGTTTGCTTTGTTAAGCTCGATAGCTGGTGTTCCATCATAGACTTTTGACACCGCAGGCTCATCATTCAATGTTAGCGTGATGTCTTTTTTAGTGATGGTCAGTTGCTGTGTTACTGGAGATGCAGGCAGGTAATCATCATCGCCTTCCTGGCTGGCAGTAATGGCCACCGTACCCGCCCTGATGATGTGTAACTTTCCGTCTATAATTGTAGCTACCGACTCATCCGAACTGGAATAATTGATATCTAATGCAGAACTTGCATTGGCCAGGGGAATAAAATCGGCCGTACCATATACAACGCTGCTGTCGGCGGCAAAACTGATGGTTTGTTCCGCCCTTGGTTCTTCCATAGTCTGGAACGCCCAGGTAGCCGCATCGCCGATACCTTCATAATCATTGCCATTTACATCTTTAACCAAACCGGCATCAGCAGTTATGTAAATATCTGTGAGTGCGGGCAGCGCAGCCACGGTAACAGTCAATACACTGTCGTT
The DNA here is from genome assembly GCA_035495345.1 of Chitinophagaceae bacterium. Taxonomy (GTDB): domain Bacteria; phylum Bacteroidota; class Bacteroidia; order Chitinophagales; family Chitinophagaceae; genus JACMLD01. The sequence goes on from DATJGC010000641.1 coordinate 1,656, forward strand.
GAGCGATACATTGGCGGCATCAACACTGATGGTTAGCAATGTTTCATTGGTAGCCACCGACTTTATATACATATTGCCGTTGCCTTTTACTACTGTTTCACTGAACGTGAGTGTAAGCGGCCCGTTGAGTGCAACACCCTTAGCAAGCATTGCGGGACTGTACACATTTACAAGGGGTGGATTGGGGTCAGTTACCGTAATAACAAACTCCTGTTCTGCAGTAACCGTTCCATTGCTCACCTGTATTTTAACCGGGTGCTCTCCAACATCTTTGTGTGAAGGTGTGCCAGAAAGTGTGGCACCTGTTTGCAATGTATATATATTACTGGCTGTGTAGTCGCCATAAATAAGCGTGCCTGAAGCAGTAAGCGTCATTCCCCAACAGGAGGTGGTAGCACCGGAAACTTCAATAAAACTGCTGAAGTCTGGTGTATACTTCCTGATTTTTGCGTTATTAAAGCTGATATACACATTACCGCCTGCATCTACTTTTACATCGGTTGCATACCCCGGCAGACTGCTTAGCACGGTGCTGATAGTACCGCCTGAATATTTTACCAATGATTTTCCACCATAGTAAGCAATGAGCAGATCACCGGAAGCAGTAAAGCCCAATCCAAAAGGATTGCTGGTGGATAAACCTTGCACGTAAAACGAAGAAGAATTATCGGCAAGATTAATGCGCAACACTTTGCCCACTGAATACAAGGCACCATAGAGATAGCCATCTTTTTCTGTCATAGACAATACAGCGTTGCCGGTATAAATCATGGTGCCGGTGGGGTTGCTTTGTGTAAGGTCAAACTTTTCTATACCGCCTGGCCCGCCGGCATAGCTTGATACATATAGGTAGTTGCCTACCACAATGGCGCCATAACAGCTGCCGGTTGCCGTACTGCGTGTAGCCAGCACCGTGGTGGTGCCATCGGCAGTTATCTTGTAAATCTTGTTACCTGAATTTTCAACTGCATAAAAGTTGCCATTGGCGTCACCGGCAACACCACCTGGGTTGGTAACAGCCGAGGCATTTATTTTGGTGCCGCTGGCAGCACCGCCATTGCTGAGTGTTAACCAGGCCGGAAGGGTAAGGCCGGTGAAATTAATTTTGTCATTGTTGCTGATAATACCTGTCAGGGAGTAACTATAGTTGACGTTTTCAACGCCTGCTGTTACTGCTGTGGAGGTAAACTGAATGGTTTGTGCATGTACATTTGCAGCACTTAATAATACAACAATGGCAAGCAGGCAACGATACATTGCGTTGCCAACCTGCCGCATTGCATAGGGGAAGCCTGTCTTTGCTGTACTGAGGGTACTACAGGTCTTCGCGTCCCCGATCGCAGTTGCGTAAAAGATTCCTTTCATTGGTATGGATTTAGTTGGGGCTCAAACGGGCCCAGATGGCATTTATTTTAATATGATTGGGCTATATTAACAATGTAAGGGTTAGACCCTAGCAGGCACTAATCAGTCATAGAAAA
>DATJGC010000642.1:0-8877 GCA_035495345.1 Chitinophagaceae bacterium
GATTTAAAATCAAGATCCTTGGTGATGTGAAACAGCAAGTAAGTATTACCCAGTGTCTGGTTTAAATTAATCAGTGTATACCTGTTGGTGGCAATATGCACGGGGTTTGGACCGCCCTCAAGGCCATCAATGTTAAAGTTGCCGGCCCAGGTGCCATCAGGATATTTTACAGGCAAAATGGGTACTTCTTCAGATACCATGCGCGGTACGTTCAAACCACCATTGTTATCAGACACCAGTTTTTGCTGGCTCTTAATGATATTGATACCACCGCCTATCTTCAGCCACTTGTTTACTTCATTGTCTAGCGTGATACGGGCAGAATAGCGTTTGAAACCAGAGTTTACCATGATGCCCTTCTGGTCCAGGTAACCAAGTGATACGCTGAACTGTGTTTTATCACTGCCGCCGGAGAAGTTGAGCTGGTGGTTCTGAGAATACGCTTTTTTGTACACTTCAGACTCCCAGTTGGTATTGTACAATGGCTTATCGTTGTTATCAAACAGCAATGGATAATTGATATGGTTCAATGCTTTGCTGGGTGCCCAAACGCCGCCCAGCGGATCAAACTTTTGCCCGTTGGCAAAGGCCAGGTTGTACACCTGTACAAATTCATTGGCATCCAGCACCGGTACATGGCGGCTTAATTCAGCCATGTTTACGTTGCCGTCATAAGTAGTGCGGGTGGCGCCGCTGCGACCGCGTTTGGTAGTAATCATAATAACGCCGTTGGCACCACGTGCGCCATAGATGGCGGTAGAAGAGGCATCCTTTAATACTTCCAGTGAGGCGATGTCATTGGGGTTGATGCTATTGCCATCCACACCGGTAACACCGTCTACCACGTACAGCGGGTCAAGGCTGGAGTTGATAGAACCGAGGCCACGTACGCGTACTTTGGCGCCGGCACCGGGGGCGTTGTTATTGATGCTTACATCCACGCCGGCAACCTTACCCTGCAGGGCCTGGGTTACGTTAGGCACTGGGCGGTCTAGCAATCGATCTGCTTTTACCACGGCTACTGCGCCGGTGAGGTCAGATTTTTTTACTGTACCATAACCAATCACCACCACATCATTAAGATTAGAAACATCCTGCGTAAGCACAAGATTTTGCAGTCGGCCTACCTGGTTTACGGGTACTTCGGTATTCTTAAAACCTACATAGCTGAATACCAGCACGGCGTTGGCGCTGCTTACATCAATGGAGAATGTGCCGTCTGCCTTGGTGGAGGTACCGTTGTTGGTACCTTTTTCAAGGATGCTGACGCCGGAGAGGGGCTCGCCTTTTTCATTGGCCACCCTGCCGGTTACCGGTAATGCGGTGCTGGCCAGTTCACTCTCGGTTTTCTTATCGCCCACAATTACTACCAGCTGGTTGCTTAAGCGGCGATAGGTAAGATGGGTATGTTGAAATACCATGTCCAATACTTCATTGAGACTGGCATTTTTTACTTCTATGCTCACTGGCTGGCTGCCTTTAAGCAATTGATCCTTGTAAACAAACCTGAAATTTCCTTGTTCTTCAATTGACTTCAAGACCTTTTTAAGCTGTACTTTATCCAGTTTGAGGCTGATTCCCTGTCCGTAGGAGTGGGCAAATGTCTGGTAAGAGAACAACAGGACAAGCGCAATTACCATCTTCGTCATAAGCAGGCATTTGATTAATAGACGGCGCCTATCGGCTGATGGGCCGTATACACATTTTTTCATATCTTGGCTTTGATTTAAAAATGATGAGAACTGTACGCCAGCAGGCGGACAGCATTGTCTTTTTTTACGCGGAGAATGTTGCAACCATTCTCCGTTTTTTTATGCATTTTTTTCAGGTGATTTTTTTCATGGCAGCAGTTTTAAGGATGAAGAAGGAACTAACGGTATATGTCTTTTTACTGCAGGTGAACAAAGGACGCAGCAAATATTTTATTGAATGGTAACAATGTCTCTGTTTACTGAATAGGTAAAATTGCCGGTAATCTTTAAAGCTTCCAGTACCTGTAACAGCGTTTCACTTTCAAAGATGGCGCTGTAAGTGGTCTGCCGCAATTCTTCATTTCCGCGGATAATTACTTTTACATCATACCAACGCTCCATCTTCTGCGCAACTTCTTCCAGGCTTTCTGCATCAAACACCAGCTTGTTTTTCATCCAGAGCGTTTCCCAGGCACTGCTGTCATTAGCTTCCCTGTGCACTTTACCCACCACCAACGCTGTTTGTTCTTTGGTGCCGGCACTTGTGTTGCTGCTGGCTGCCGGTATAACTGCTTCGGGATTCTTCACCAGCAGTTTTTCATTCGGTTTTAATATGATCTTCTTACCGGGGCTGTCATGCAGCGTTACTTCTACTGAACCCCTGAAGAGCGAAGTCTCCGTATTATTTTCTGTTGCATACGCACGTACATTGAAAGCAGTACCCAGCACGCGTATATCAATACGTTTTGTATGTATGATAAATGGTTTCGTTTTATCTTTTACAATGTCAAAGTAGGCTTCTCCTTCCAGCGTTACTTCACGGTAATTGCCAACAAAACGCTGTTGATAGGTTATTTTACTGTCTGCATTGAGCCAGGCGGTACTTCCATCCGGTAAGAGGATGGTGGACTTGGATCCTTTACGCGTACTAACGGTTTTCTGCGCTTGCTGCATGCTGGCGATAGGCATTTTACCCCGGGGCGGCATATAACGAATAGCAAATACAAACAGGCAGGCTGCTGCAATGCCCGCGGCGGGCCATAGCCAACGTTTACGGTTAGTGGCAGTTGTTATTGAGGAGAGAAGGGGTTGTGTTGTTAGGTTATCATCTTCTGGTAAAGCCGGAATATCCGGCCGGTTACTCAGTCTTTGTAAATGACGATTGTAAAAATCATCGGTATTGTGTTTTTCGCCGGGCAACGACTGCCACATCTGAGAAAGCATTTGCGCTTTTAATGCAAATGCAGGATTATCCCGTAACATTTGTTGCAAAGCTTTCAGTTCTTCACCAGAAGCTTCACCCGTAAGCTTGCTGCTTAACAGTTGCCAGAATTTTTCCTCCTCCATATAGCTGTCTTATACTATAGGATACCAGTTCACATTAAAATGTACCAAAAGAAAAAATATTTTTTCAAAAAACAATTTACCTTCATACCGGAAAGGAAGTAAACAGCTCCAATCTATCGTGAACCAACTTGCCAATATACCAGAACTACAAAAGAAGATTGCACTGTATGATGATATGAAGGCATACAGGGAATTATGTGATCTTTTCTACCATCGCCTCCACCGTACCGCCGTTACATTTATAAAGTCGAGAGAGCCAGCAGAAGAAATTGTGTCTGATGTATTCATTAAGGTATGGCAGATGCGTGCACGTTTACTGGAAATAGAGAACCTACAGGTTTATCTGTATACCGTTACCAAGAACTTATGTCTTAAATACATTACCTGGCAATATAAAAACCCGGTGACCAGCCTGGATGATATGCACCTGGAGACCAGTATTGACTTTAATACGCCGGAGGAAATCTGTATTTCTTCTGAAATTGTAAAGAAGATACGGGTAGCATTGGATGAACTGCCCCCCAAATGCCGTTTAATATTGCAACTGGTAAAAGAAGACGGACTTCGTTACAAAGAAGTAGCTGAGATATTGCATCTTTCTGAATTAACGGTGCGTAACCAGATAGTGATTGCGGTAAAAAAGCTGGGCAAGGTACTGCCGGCTTACCTGCACGCGGCGGTAGATTATAATTTTACCAGCTCCTGAGCTGACCGCTGGCAATGTTTTTTTCCATTGATCTTTTGTTGTAAGAATTATATAACGGGATGCCGTTTAAAGGGCCGTTCACGATCAAATAAATAACGATAGGTGGTAAGCATCCTGCTCCGGTATGTTTCACCCAGGCCCTGCGCTACATTGATCATCTTTGGATTAAACTCTCCAATCCATTGCATTTCATATTCTGTGTAGGAAGTAGTAGGTTGCACCACTTTTGCTGCTTCCACAATCATAAACGCATCCACGCCCTTGCCCTGGAACTCCGGCACAATGCCATACACAATGCCCGTAAATTTTTTATTCTTCATGGTCTTCTGTAACCAAAGAAATTTGAGTTTGTGCAGCAGGTCAAACTTGCCATTCAGGTGTTTGAAGTATTGATTGAGATCCGGCAGGTTTACAAACATGCACACCGGCTGGTCTTTGTAGTAAGCAAACCACATGATTTTTTCATCAATCACCGGCTTCATCTTCTTAAACATCATGACCACCTGTTCTTTCCTGAGCTCTTTTAAGCCACCATGCCCTGCCCAGGCCTTGTTGTAGATGACGGTAAAATCGTTCGCAAATTTCTCCAGCTGGTTCTTTTTGAAGTAAACGGCTGAATAATCGGGGTCATTAAAGTAATGCGCGTGGCGCTCGTACATTTTTTGGCTCAGCTTCTTGGTGGCATCCAGGCCAAAACAGATCTGGTTAAAGAAATTTTTGAAGCCATAGTTTTCAAACAGCTGCTGGTAGTAAGGGTAGTTGTAGTTCATGCAGTACATCGGTTCCTGGAAGCCTTCTACCACCAGTCCCCACCAGCGGTCGCGCTCACCAAAATTGATGGGGCCGTCCATGGCCTCCATACCTTGTTGCTGCAGCCAGCTTTTGGCCGTGTCAAAAAGCAGGTTGGCCGCGGCCTGGTCGTTAATACAATCAAAAAAACCGATGCCGCCTACGGGCAAATCATCTCCCTTGTTTTTGTATTTTTTGTTAGTAAAGGCGGCAATACGGCCGATGGGCTGCCCGGCATCGTCTTTTAGTATCCAGCGGATGCACTTGCCATGGCGGAAAGCCTTGTTTTTTTTCTCGTCAAAAACCTCTTCCACGTCTTTATCGAGAGGGCGGATATAATGCTGGTTGCCTTTATTGATATGAACGTTTACAAGTATAAAATCGCGCGCCAGCGCAGGGTTGGTAACCGGTATCAGCTGCATATAATAATATAGCGTTGTTTAGAGGCCACAATTTTGCGGAACTGTTAAAACCTGTTTGTACATTTGAACATACCAATGATAACCAGCGCGCTATACGCTGAAATGATTGGCGAGCAAATTTAACCGATTCACCTAGTAAACATCAAGGCCATGGGTAATAATTCAAAATTTCTGGCAGGTATTATTGTGGGCGCCGCTGCCGGTGCAGCCATTACTTTATTATTGAATACAGAAAGTGGCAAAAAGATACTGGCGGATATTAAAGAAGCCGCCGGTAAAACCCTGGAAGAGCTGAAAGACGCTGCCAGTGATTACGCGGCTGATGCGGCAGAGAAGGCCTAGCCAGGATAACGGAAATATTGCCACTGCCGGCTTTTTTGTTGGCAGCCGCCCCCGACTGCGTTTGCTGGCGCCCTCCCTTGCCGTTATACATCGCCCGTTTCGGGCTCAGTTACAGACAATTTTGAGGCCTGCAGGGAATTATATTTTTTCCTTTTGCTGTTGGCGGAATTAGCATGTCAACCCTTACCTTTGCGGCAAATTTTTAAACCGCTGTTTTAATACGCTCTTATATGGCTAACACAGGTAAAATCAAACAAATTATTGGCGCCGTTGTGGATGTGCAGTTTGACGGTGAACTACCCGAAATCTATAACGCACTGGAGCTTAAACGCGATACAGGTGAAACGCTGGTACTGGAAGTACAGCAGCACCTGGGCGAAGACAGCGTACGTACCATTGCAATGGATGGTACCGAAGGCCTGGTACGTGGTACCACGGTTACTGATACCGGCAAAGCGATAGCCATGCCCATTGGCGAAAACATCAATGGCCGCTTATTCAATGTAACCGGTGATGCCATTGACGGTCTGCCCCAGCTGAGCAAGGTTAATGGTCGCCCCATTCACAACAAACCACCCTTATTTGAAAACCTGAGTACGGCCAGTGAAATTCTGTTTACCGGTATTAAAGTGATTGACCTGATTGAGCCCTATGCAAAGGGCGGTAAAATTGGTCTTTTTGGTGGTGCGGGTGTGGGTAAAACTGTATTGATCCAGGAGCTCATTAATAATATTGCCAAAGGCCATGGTGGTCTTTCTGTATTTGCCGGCGTGGGTGAGCGTACCCGCGAAGGAAATGACCTGATGCGTGAAATGATTGAAGCTGGCATCATGAAATATGGTGATGCCTTTAAACATAGCATGGAAGAAGGCGGCTGGGATCTTGAGAAAGTGGATATGGAAGGCCTGAAAGATTCCAAGGCAACCTTCGTTTTCGGTCAAATGAATGAGCCGCCGGGCGCCCGTGCCCGTGTGGCCCTCAGCGGCTTAACCATTGCAGAATATTTCCGCGATGGAGATGGCCAGGGTAAGGGTAGGGATATCCTGTTCTTCGTAGACAATATCTTCCGCTTTACACAGGCCGGTTCTGAAGTATCTGCCCTGTTGGGACGTATGCCCAGCGCCGTGGGTTACCAGCCTACACTGGCTACTGAAATGGGTCTTATGCAGGAGCGCATCACCTCTACCCGCAATGGTTCTATCACTTCCGTACAGGCGGTGTATGTACCTGCGGATGACCTTACTGACCCCGCGCCCGCTACAACTTTTGCGCACCTTGATGCCACTACCGTATTAAGCCGTAAGATTGCGGATTTGGGTATCTATCCTGCGGTGGATCCGTTGGATTCTACCTCGCGTATTCTTACCCCTATGATTGTGGGTGATGCACATTACAATACCGCCAACCGTGTAAAACTGATTTTACAGCGCTATAAAGAATTGCAGGATATCATTGCTATTCTTGGTATGGATGAGCTGAGTGACGAGGATAAATTAACCGTATCACGCGCACGCCGTGTGCAACGTTTCCTTTCACAACCCTTCCACGTGGCAGAACAGTTTACCGGTCTTAAAGGCGTATTCGTAAGCCTGGAAGATACCATCCGCGGATTCAATATGATTATGGATGGCGAAGTAGACGAATATCCTGAAGCTGCCTTTAACCTGGTAGGCACCATTGAAGATGCCATTGAAAAGGGTAAGAAATTACAGGCGCAGGCAAAGTAGTACTTAGTACCCAGTACTCAGTACTAAAATGACGCTTGCTCTTTATAATAGTCTAAAAGAACCAACAGCATAGGATGCAGACCTGTCTGTGGTCTAAATACTCAGTGCTAAGTACTAAATACTCAACATGGAACTTGAAATATTAACACCGGTTAAGAAATTATTCAGCGATACCGTTTATGGCGTGCAACTGCCCGGCATAGACGGAAGTTTTGAAGTGTTGGATAAGCATGCACCCCTGGTAAGTGCGCTGAAAGCCGGCAAACTGAAGGTGTTAAAGGATAAGACCATGAAAAACGTCACCCTTTACACCATCCAGAGCGGTTTTGTGGAAGTGCTGAACAATAAGGTGACTGTGCTGGTAGAAGGCGCAACCACTACCGAGGCAACTGCCTGATAAAAGCTAGCTGAAAGCAATTTCTTCCACTATGCTTTTTCTACATCGGTAGTTACAGATGAAATAATATAAACCCCGCAGCAGCGGGGTTTTTTTGTGCGGGTACAGGCTGACGGCTCCCGCCATTTCTGTAGAAATAATACAACGCAACCCGGGGCTCTTATAGAAAAATGCGCCGCGACTTTGCGCGCTAATTCTTCCGCGCGTAATACAGGAGACCCATCGTATTGTTTATACAGCCGGCTGCTTTAATCTACTTTTAACCACCAGGTGTTGCTGTTATTGGCGACTGCCCTGCATTTGTTACACAGCTGTTAACTTCTCATCATGCCAGTTAAACGGGTATCCGTTTTGTGAGTCTGTTGATGACAAATTTCTAAATTATATGATTATGAAAAAGTACGCAGTTGTACCGGTAGCACTGTTAGCCCTCCTTGTGCTGGCCAGTTGTACAAAAGACCCGGTGAGTAAGTTAAGCTCGGAAGAAACAAGGATTTACATTACCAACCACGACAGCACCACTAATTTCTCCAATTTTAAAACATTCAGTATTTCAGACTCGGTGGCCATCATCAGTGATAACCACCTGCAACAGAAAACACACGATGCCTTTGATGCGGTGCTGATCAATGCAGTGGCAGACGCCATGACGCAACGCGGTTACACCCGCGTGGCCAACGACCAGCACCCATCGCTGGGTATTAATGTCAACAACATCATCAACACCTACACCGGGTTTGTAGATTACGGTAATTATTACAATGATTACCTCGGCTACTGGGACCCCTACTACTGGGGTTATCCGGGGTACAATTACTATGGCTCTTACATCGGTACCTACCAGGTAAATGAAGGCGTTATTTCTATTGATATGTTCGACCTGCAGGATGCTGCTGCCAGCGGCCGCATTAAATCTGTATGGAACGGCGTGGTAAGGGGCGAGGCCATCTTTAAAGAAGCCAATGTAGCGCCCAGTATCAAAGCACTGTTTGACCAGTCGCCCTACCTGAAATCTAATCTCTAACCACAAAAAAAACAATGATGAAAAACATTCAATACCTGCTGCTGGCAATGGCGCTGTTGGTAAGCGCTGCCAGCATTGCGCAGGACAACAGGCTTACCCTTGGCCTAAATTATTCCGTTGCCGTACCACAGGGCGATAGCAAAGACCTTGTGAGCAAAACCTCTTACCTTGGGTTCAGCGCCGAGCTGATGTATCATTTTAACAACCAGTTTTCACTCGGTTTGGAAAGTGGCTCGCAGGCATTTTACCAGAAGTACCCGCGCCAGTTGTACAAGACCACAGATGGTGGCGATCTTTCTGCGGTAGTGTCTAACAATATAGAAACCGTACCCATCATGCTCAAAGGCCATTACAGCTTGTTGCCAGAAAGCGCTGTGCAGCCCTTTGTATCACTGGCGGCGGGTGGTAATATCATTACCTACAACCAGTATG
>DATJGC010000643.1:0-15318 GCA_035495345.1 Chitinophagaceae bacterium
TATGCCGGCAAACACTGTTGTAATCATAATAACAGCTAAAACCCAATCGCCAGGCGCGGAGGCTTAGCTCAAAATCTTCTACATAAAAAGGAGAGAATATCTCATCCAGCCGGCCAATGAGCAAAAACTTTTCTCGATCTATGAATGCATTGGCGCCGGAGAGATACATGGTTAAAAGCCCATCTTTCATTTGCGCGGGATCTTTTAGCAGGTAGCTGCCCGAGGTCTTTATTTTAGCGCCATGAAAGCCGGGCAGTTTTGCAGCATCCTGGGTAATATCATCTGTCCATCCAATACTGCGGCCCATCACGCCAAAGGTATCGGGCCGGTCAAAGTACTTGTACTGGCCGGCAAAATAACCGGGTGTTAACTGAACATCACTGTTTAACAGCAACACCTTATCATATACGGCGCGTGCAATACCATTGTTGGCCGTCACTGAAAACCCGCTGTTTTGCTGGTTCTGTACAATAATAATGTTGGGATAATTTTGCTGTAGCCATGCTACCGAAGTATCGGTGGAGCAATCATCGGCCACAATGACCTCATAGGGCCGGTTGCAATGGGCAAGCGCCTCCATCACTGTTGGCAGCGTTTGCGGAAATAGATCAATACCATTATAGTTGGGAATCACCACCGAGATGCCTGCCACCATAGGTTCTGTCACTTTTTTGCTGTAAAACACCTGCCAGCTACGCCGCTGTGGCAATCAAACTATAACACATACATTTGTTACACACAAAAGTATTGTAATTATTTTGTATTCATTCATGTGGGAGCAACTTACCAATGGCTTACAGGCAGGTGATGTGCGCAGCATAGCGCGACTGATTTCATTGATAGAAAATGAGACAGAAGGCTATGAAAAGTTTCTGCAATCCATCCCGGCTTCTTCCACGGCGGTGATTGGCATTACAGGGCCGCCGGGCGCTGGTAAAAGCACCTTGGTGGATGCGCTCATTGCATTGCTGGTACAGCAACAGAAAAGAGTGGCGGTATTGTGTGTTGATCCTTCTTCGCCCTTTAACGCCGGCGCCATTCTGGGCGATCGTATCCGTATGGCAGCATGGTATAATCACCCATCGGTCTTTATCCGCTCACTGGCAACACGTGGCTCGGTAGGCGGACTCACGCATACCATCATTGAAATAACCGACCTGTTGAAAGCTGCCCCCTTTGATTGTATACTGGTAGAAACCGTAGGCGTTGGCCAGAGTGAAATAGAAATTGCGGGACTGGCAGATATTACCGTAGTGGTGCTGGTACCGGAAGCAGGAGATGAAATACAGGCCATGAAGGCAGGGCTGATGGAAGTGGCAGATATTTTTGCAGTAAACAAGGCAGACCGGCCCGGGGCCGATTTGTTTATCCATAACCTGCAGGCCATGTTGCGCCCGGGCAGGGCCGCTGCAGCCATGGTGCCCGTGGTAAAAACAATTGCTTCTGCGCAAACGGGTGTGGATGAGTTACTGCAACAGTTGTTGTTATTGCTGAACAGCAAAGAACAGCACAATAAAAAACATTTATTGCTGGCAGAAAAAGCCTGGCAACTGATTCAACACAAAAGAATGCAGGGTATAAGCAAAGCCGAGCTGGCAGAAAGCATCCGGCAACAACTACAGCAAAACACGTTTAATCTTTACCGTTTTGTGGCGGGCATTTAATGGTATTGTAAAGAGGCTTCATTCTTATTAGATGCGGGTACAACCTTGTATACCTTCCGATCATCAGTCAATAAAAAACGGCAACTTCAGCACGGAGTAAACCCTGTTTACATATTTTTTGAGCGTGCTCAGCAGATTGTCTTTTTCTTCGGGCATTATAAAGCTGGGCGTGCCGGTAGATTTTGCAAACGGCTTGGTCATTTTCTTTTTCTCCACCACCACAATGCTATCATAATAATGCAGTGAGCCGGCAGACCTGGTAAAGTCGTTCACCTTCAAACGCCATGATTTTGAATGATAGGCATTCAGGTAGTCTATCCAGTTTTTTGAATATTCAATAAAAGTACCCATGCGTTTATAGCCACCGCCAAATTTATACCAGTAAGCGGTATGACAATCTTCGCAGAGGTACACAGCGTCTTCCTTTATTTTAAAAAACAATTCTTCAAATGAAACAATCTGTTGTTTCATGGTGTGGCCACCATCGTCTATCAGTATGTCAATAGGCGGGATGCTGCTGATGACTTCATTCAGGAATTTCCTGTCTGTTTGTGAACCAATAAATATTTTGATGTTTTCTTCTTCCAGTTCTTTACAGCGCGGGTTAATATCTATGCCGTAGATCTTTGCCTTATCGCCAAAATAATGCTTCCACATTTGTAAGCTGCCGCCCTGTGATACCCCAATCTCCAGGATATGTACTTCCTGGTTGCGGTAGCGGGCAAAATGCCGGTCATACACCTCAAAATAATGTTGCCATTTATTTATCAAACGGCCGGTATTAGCGTCAAAATATTTCTGTAAGTCGTTCATAACATCTTCAGCTATGGTTTTTTAATTGGATTTCACTTGCCTGCATTTAGGCTACTAAACCCAGGTATTAATTATCAAGATCCATATCACAACCAATGGGCGCACCCGGGGGCATTTCTTTGTGTTGTGTTGGCTTTGCCTTTTCTGGCTGTTTCATTCTTTCCAGTGCCAGCGTAAGATGTGCAAGATAGCTATCATTGCCGGCTGTCTTCTTTTGTTCTTCAATAAATGTCTTGAGCTCTGCTACCGCCTTCTGGCCAGCGCCTCTTGCGGCAAAGCTGGCATTTTCATCTATTGATAAAGCCAGCATGTAGGTAAGCAATAGTTGTTCAGTCTGTAATTGTACCAGGGCTTCCATACCTGTTTTGCGCGGTGCTTTCCAGGTGTTGTCTACCAGCAGGCGTATCATTTCATGCAGGCCCAGTCCGCCACTTACTTCATACTGGCACATGCGGCTAACACGTTCGCTGTTGAACAAAAAGGATAGCGGAAAATCCGTGGCGGTTTCTGCGGGCGCCAGTGCATCAAAGGCCAGGCCGGTGCGTTTCTTAAAAAGTTCTCGTGTAAAATTATAACCTGCGGGGCGGGGCGGTATGAGGGCTACAATGGCAGGAGGCAATACCAATACGGCCGGGTCAATGGCGGCAATAACGGCGTTGAGTGCTTTCAGTTGTTCTTCTTTTGAAAGTGCGCGGGTAACTACCTGGCCGTCTCCGCGCAGGGCATAGGTATAATACATCCCTCCTACCATTTTTGTTACCGCTTCCAGCTGGTAACGGTGTACCAGGTAGGCAGGCACCAGCACATCTTCCAGCATGGCCAGCGGCATACCGGGGCGAATATTTTTTTCGCCAAATTGCTGCAGCGCTACCGTTCTTACTTTCATTACTTCTTTTAATTCAGCTACGGCATCGGTGCCATTATCCCAGAGATGCGCCTGTGGGTGTAAGCCACCGGCCGCACGTGCGTCGCGATCACTGATATACTGCAGGCCTTTTTTAATGCTGGCATCTGAGAGCAGTTTATTGAGCGCGGCTGACTCATTTTTTTCTTTGGAGAAATCTCCATAGCCCCAGGTAATGGCCACTTTATCCCACTCACCAATGCCTGTGGCATAAGCATCTTTTAATTCTATATTGCCGGCAGCATTTACATGTATTAATGGTGGCGGGTAGTCCATCACGCTGGCGCGGTTGTTTACGCTGGAAGCATAGTTGTGCATGAGGCCAATGGTATGTCCTACTTCATGCGCAGCCAGCTGTTGTAATCTTTGCAATGACATCTTCAGCATTTTATCATCGGCCGGCAGGCCTTTTTCAAAGGGGGCAAGGAGGCCCTGGGCAATCAGGTAGTCCTGCCGTACCCGCAATGAACCAAGCGATACCTGTCCTTTTATAATTTCACCGGTTCTTGGGTCTACTACGGCGGCGCCATAGCTCCAGCCGCGGGTAGAACGATGCACCCAATTGATAAGGTTATAACGGATATCCATGGGGTCTGCGCTGTCTGGCAGCAGCTTAACCTGGAAGGCGTTTTTGTAACCGGCGGCTTCAAAAGCCTGGTTCCACCAGGAGGCGCCTGTTAGCAAGGCAGTGCGGATGGGCTCGGGCGTGCCATTGTCTAGGTAATAAACTATGGGTTTAACCGGTTCGCTAAGGGCAGCGCCGGGGTCTTTTTTTGCCAGCCGGTGGCGGATGATAAAATATTTCTCGATGGGCTCGGCCACGGGTGTGCTATAATCAAAAAAGCTCACCGGTATAAAACCTGAACGAGCATCAAAAACGCGTGGCTGGTAGCCAGCATCGGGCAACTGCACAAAAGAGTGGTGCATTCTTACTGTAATGGCCTCCGGCGAGGGGGTGACGGATTGCACAAAGGCACCGGAAACGCCATCGTTATTAATAAAGCTGATGGTGGCTTCCAGCTCGGTATTCTGTGGAAAATTGCGGGTGCGGTCAAGGTACATCGCGCAGCGGCTTTTTTCAAGAGTATAGTTGCCCTGCTGGTTGGCTTTGAGGCGGTTGGCCACCTTCATGGCATCGCGCAGCAAAAAATCAGTGGCATCTACCAGCCAGTGGCCATTGCTTTCTGCCTCTACGGTAAAACCCCAGAGGGTGGATTGTGCAAAAGACTGTTCAACGGCCCGCCGTTCTGCGGGGTCTTTTGTAATTGCGCGATAGTCGTAGTTAGGCTGTACCAATAATATCTTTCTGCCCACCTTTATAAATTTTACGATGCTGGTGTTGCCCAGCAGGCCACGATCCAGCCCAATATCATTAGAACCCAGGCCGGCAGGAGGGGAGGTTTGGTAGAGCAGCTCGCTGTCAGGCTTGTCAATTTCAAGCCAGATCTTGCCGGCATTTTCATCCCAATAAAAATTCAGAAAACCCTGGAATTTTTTGAGCCCGTTTGTTTTTTCCTCAATGCCAGGCAGTTTCTGTTGGGCATGGGCAACAGAACAAAGTACTATCAATAACAGGAAGCAAGACTTCATGGCAGTTGTTTTGTAATAACAAGATACTACAAATGACTTCCCGGCAGCGGCGCAGCGCTACAAAAATGTTAGGTATGTATTTGTATCTGAAGGGGATCAGGCGCCCTGGTTGCTCTTCCACCAGCGGTAGCCGATATAACTGAAGATAAGAAAGGGCATGGCGGCAAGATAGAGGATACCACCATTGAGGGCCTTGGCGGGGCGTTCGCCCATTTGCTGGGCGGTCTTGGTGCAAATAGAACATTGTGCCTGCAGATTGGCCGGAACTTGTAATGCCAGTAAGAGCGCCAGAATCAACAGCCCATTTTTCATGTCAGCTTCATTTTTGTAAAGGTAGCACAGGAACAGAAAGAACAAGCAGCCGCAAGAGATTGTTGGCGGCAATAAAAAAAACCCACAGCGTTGGCCATGGGTTATTATAGGGAGCAAAGTGGAATTTATTTTTGCGCTACTGCACTTTGTGCTTCGGCTGTAGGGTCATACACCCAAAGTAAAACCGGTTTAGTGCTGGCGTTCAGTACGGCGCTGATTTCCTTAAAAAAACCGGGTGATAATGAAAGGCTGCCGCTGGTTTTAATTAAAGGGAAAGCAATTTCATCACTGGGTACATCTTCAGTAGCCTGTAACAACATACCTCTTTTTGCGGCATTGCTATTGGTTTCCTGTAAACCCTGCAAACGGTAAGCATCCTTGCTGGTACGTTTGCCAATGCTGTACACACCAAGCGCTGTGGATGTGCTGCCAAGATCATTTGAATATTTCTTCTCTGCAACCGCAGTCATATCACCACTACCTTCTGCTACAATACCAGATTTAATAATTGTGTTGCTGGTAAGATCTACCAGGAAAAATCTCTTCTTACCTGTCTTAATACCCAGGTTTACCATAATGGCGTAATCTGTATTATTGCCATTGCGCACGGCCAGGTCTCTGAGTGCCTCGGTACCATTGTAAATGGTTGCGTATGAGTAGCTATCTGCACCTTTATCTGGCTGGCGGATAGCAGAAAAAGATGAAATATCTGTGGGGCTCTTTGTTTCTTTTGCAGTGCTGTGGTAAGCGCTTCCACCGGTTGTTTTCTGTTGTTCCTCCACACTTGCCATGGCTACAGCCTGGTTAACAGCTGTTTCTGCAACTGCTACCGTTTCTTCTGCCGGCGTGTTAACGGTTACCGGGGCCAGTTGTAAATGCCTGGTAGAAATGGTGCGTGACATCTTGCGCGCCAGCCTGGCCACATCTATCTTGTTGCGGAAAGACACCGGTGTGTAAGGATGCACGGCGGCATGCTTTAATGTATACGTATTGGTAGAAGTTTCAACCGCTTCAGTTGTTGCGGCAACTGCTGCTGTTGTTGTTTCTTCAGTCTTTACTGTTGTTGCAGAAGGATTTACCTTTTCAACTGTCACAGAAACCTTTGGAAGGTTAGCGGCCTCTATTGCTTGTTTATGCGGAGCGGCTTTATGTAGTAAGGAAGTAAAGTCAAATGCTTCGTTCAAAGCAAAAATGGATGCTACTGCTATTGAACCTGCAGCAAGGCGTTTTGTAATGGGGCTCATGGGTATGGATTTAGTGATGTTAGTATTTAAGTTAAAAACGACCAGTTTCTAAGAATATTACCTGAAAATCTACTTATCTCTTTCCTGATACAATTACTTAGATTGACTAGTTAATTTCACTTAATAAAAGTACGCCCGATTATATTAACCTGCAATAGGGCATAGGCATTTATCGATGGCAAATTCGATAATCGGGTAGGAGAAAAACTTAACTGTGAGGAATTCAACAATTTATACAATAGGGCTATTGTTTTTTTTCGACGAAAGCTACTATAATTAAGACGGAGCTTTACCGCGTGGGGCGCGGTAGATGTGTTTTTTTACAATTATCGTCCTTTATGCCGTTGCAGGAAGGCGGCAACAGGGTACAAATGGCAGCTTTGGATACATTCTGCCCATTTTATTGCAGGCATTACAGGCAATAGCTACCAGGCACAACAAGCATACTATACTATATATATAGTATCAGTTGGCCCCTGAAACGGCACAACAATCAGCGCGCTGGTATTTCTACGGTTAGGCTGTTGCGAAGATTACGACAGCGTTGCCCGATAAATACGATAATTGCTGATATTCCCGTTTAAGCAGCATTACCCGCTGCGGGAATATCGTCTTCGCTAAGGAAAATTGTCTTGCCCCTGCTCTTGCCGGTGGCTACCATTTCATCTGCACCGGCCGAAGGTCCGCCAATCCGCAGTACCGCATCGCAATGATCTATCAACTGCACGGCTACAGGGTGAAACAGTTCATTGAAGATTGCATCGCCCATTTTTTTTGAACCCGCGGCTTCTATCAAAGGGAGCGCAAACCATTCTCCCATAACAGGCAGGTGGCCCATGCGGTAGATACGTAAGGCGGCATCTGTCATCCGTTGCACGTTGGCGGCAATCAGTAAGGGGTTGTCATTGGTGCCGGAGCGATAAGGCCCGGCCACCAGTATCATCAGTGATGATTTCTTCTGCATAGAAAAAGTATACGTGGTTAATAAACGCCGGTTATTATTTTGTAACCGTTTTACAAATAGAACCTGCACAATCCGCACAAATAAATGGCGGTTACCAGCTGCGGCTTCAGAAAAAAAATAAGGTTTAATGGTAAACGGTAATGATTGTACCCAAAGCTACCGCGCTTAACGTACCTAACAACCAGCAACTGTGTGGGCTGCTCCTTTTATTGCGTGCACTGCAGGTAGCAGCCGGTCAATGGCATCACTTTAGTGTGCAAAAAAAAGTAAGGCCCCTGTATAGACAAGGGCCATCTAACAAAGCCAACCAATAAAGAAAGTTTAGTCTGCCTCTTTTCTGATCTTCTTATACGATTGCCAACTGCTGCCATTTGCAGATTTTAGTATCAATGTGCTGTCTGCATTTTCAAGCGTGATGTAATAATCAGTACCGCTGTTGCTAGACACCTCAAACAATTCTGTAATCCAGTGATTGCTGTATTCATTTTTAACAGCAGCCAGCAGCCTGATGGGCAACTGTACAGATAAAATATTTCTTGTTACGGCTACCAGTTCACCGTTTATGGCAAAGTAAGCAAACAGCACCTGGTCGTTCAACCGGAAGGTAGCCTTGTAAACATCTTTGCCGGTTTCCCACTGTACATCCTGCGCCATGGAAAACTCTTTTTTAAACGAGGCATTTACATACTCGTTGATACCGTCCTTGTTATTGGCCAGCGTGGTACTGACGACAGCCAGCAGCAGCATCAGCATCATTACAATTCTCTTTTTCATTGTCTTTTCTTTATATAAGGTTTAAAAATGCGCAATCATACAACTATGACGCAGCCATTGCCTGGCAGGTTACAACTTTTGTAAGTTGATGCATACGCCGTAATTGCGATGTAAAACTACATTGAACGGTAGCGCAAAAAAAGCAGAAGCTGCTGAACAGCAGCAAAAGCGCGTTGAAGTGCAGCTTTGGGGCAATAAATTGAGGGGCCGCGTTAGAATTTTGCAAACAATTCCATGAATTCCTGGCGGCGACTGCGCGCAATGCTAATGGTAACCCCATCTTCCATTACAACATAGCCGCCGTCTCCGCGTACATAACGCGATATGTGGTTGAGGTTTACAAGATAAGAATTGTGGATACGATAAAAATCTGCACCGCTTAATGCTTCGTCAATATCCTTTAATACTTTAGACACCAATATCTTTTTGCCGCCTTTTAACACAACAGAAGTGTAGTTGCTGTCTGCCATACAGTACAGTATGTCTGCCGTGGTTACAAACAACATACCATCACCGGTGGTGAGCGCAATGCGGTGTATAGTCAAAGGCTTCTGTGTGTTCTTTATACCCTGCATCAGTATGTCTAGCTGCTCCCTGCTCGGACTTACCTTACGCTCCTCTATGCGGCGCACGGTTTCTATTAAATCATCCGGGTCTACCGGCTTCAGCAGGTAATTAAGTGCACTGTATTTAAAAGCCTTAATGGCAAATTGATCGTACGCAGTACAAAACACTACGTCAAAGAAAAGTTTATCAAACTGTTCCAGCATATCAAATCCATTCATATGCGGCATTTCAATATCAAGAAACACCACATCAGGTTTATATTTATGGATGGCCTGTATGCCGGCCTCGGCCGCATTGCACATGGCTTCAATGGTTACCTGCGGGCAATAGGTCTTTAACAGCCACTCCATCATTTCCAGGCTATTGCTTTCATCATCTATCAAAACACAGCGTATCATAGTTGTAAGTTTATTTAAACCGGTATTTTTAAAATTACTTTGGTGCCTGCGGGCTCGCCACTGGCGCTCACAAGATCAATAATGCCGATGCTTGCGCTCAGTGCCGCATGTTTGTTTAATAGCGCCAGCCTGTCTTCAGTAAGCTTCATACCCAGCGATTTTCTTGAAGTGGCTGATTTGCTGCGCAGGTCTTTTGCGCGCTCACGGCCCACACCGTTGTCTTCAATTTCGCATACCAGCATGTTCTCCTGTTGCAGGCTTACATGTATATGAAGATGCCCGCCGGCTTCCTTGTGCAGCAACCCATGCCAGATAGCGTTTTCTACATACGGTTGTATAATCAATGGCGGCAGTTCCACACTGTCTGTATGTATATTGTTGTCTACGGTTATCTGGTAGGTAAACTTTTTATCAAAGCGCAAGGCTTCCATATCAATGTATAGTTTCAGCGCTTCCAGTTCATTGGCCAGTGTAATGTTTTTACTGTTAGAATTATCCAGTATCAGCCTAATCAGTTTTGCAAACCGCGTGAGGTAGAGCGATGCCGTTGCCTGGTCGCTCTTTACAATATAGCGGTTGATAGAATTAAGGCAGTTGAAAATAAAATGCGGGTTCATCTGCGCGCGCAGCGCCTGCATTTCTACATCGGCCATCTTTTGTTTAGTGGTCATTAACACCTGTTCTGCTTCGCGCTTCTCTGCCTCTGCGGTTGCTTTCACAATTTTATTGGCGCACAATGAAGCAATGGTGGTGAGTATGGAAAGATGACGCGGCGTAAAGAACCGCTTCTTTGAATGTTCACAATCTATTACGCCCAGTACCTTTCCGCCTGATAATATAGGCACCGAAATTTCAGAATAGCGTTGCTCATCGTCTACAATATACCGGCTGTCAAGCGTGGTATCATATATCAGTTCTGCCATGCCGCTTTGTCCCACACTGCCTACTATGCCTTTGCCCAGCGGTATTTCTATTGGGTTATCTATCACCATTTGGCGGGGGCTTTTTGGACCGTAAGCCGCTTTCTGCTGCAATACTTTTCTTTCAGCATCCATCAGGTAAATTACACAGTCTTCAAATTGAAGGCGGCCAATGCAGTTGCGGGCCACATCCCAAAGAATAGAATCCACCGTTTGCTGCTCGCTGATGCTGGTGGCAAAGTAATTAATGGCCTGTTCGGTTTCAAGTGCTTCCCTTTGCTTTTGTATGGTACGGTTACGGTTACGCACAAACCACCACACTGCAACGCCTAACAACAAAACGGCGGCGGTGATAAACCACCATTGCTGCCAGATGGGCGACACAATGCTGATACTTACATTGTTGCCTGCGTTTATCCAGTTAATACCGTCAATGCTGGCTTTTACTAAAAAGCTATAGTTACCCGCGGGTAGAGATGAATAGCGTGCTTCACGGATGTCTGTGCCGGTTTGCCATTGCTTATCGTAGCCCGTTAGCATATAACTGTACCGTATACCACGCGAGCCTTTAAGATTGATGGCGGTGAACCGGAACAGTACACTGTTATCGCCATAACTGAGCGATACATGCTCGTTGCCGGCCAGGTGCAGTATACTGTCTCCTTTATCCATTTCATAAATACTCACTTTTATGCCGGAGGTATGTTTGGCCAGTTGCTGCGGAAAAAAATAATTAAGTCCAGAGCGACTGCCCCACAGCATTTCGCCCTCGCTGGTCATGAGGCAGCTGGAAGGGCGGAAGCCCTCTTTGCTAAGGCCCACGTTTTCATCGTAATACTGCATCTGCCCGCTGTCGGGGTCAAAGTCTATAATGCACTTGCCATTGGCAATCCAGATATGGCCAGTGCTGTCTTGCAGAAAGCCCGCGCAATAATCATAGAGCAACCCATTGCTGCGGTTATAGCTGCTGATCTTTCCCTGTTTTGTAATAATGCTGAACCCATCGCCGGTACCGGTATAGATACATCCTTGCTTGTCCTGGTACAATACCAGGCACCTGTTGGCAGCCAGCCCGTCTGCAGTACTGAACTGCTGCAGCGTTTGTGCCTGGCTGTTATAACGGTACAAACCGTTGTGCGTGGCTATCCATAGATTGCCATCGCTGTCTTCCATAAACTCATTAACCCTTGTGCCTGCCAGTGCATGCAACAGCGGATGGGTTTTAAAAGCGTTCATCCGGAGCGTCTTCGGATCAATGGTATACATGCCTGCCGTAGAGCCCGCCCATATAGTGCCGTCATGCGCGGTGTACAATGCCAGCACATTGTTGGTGGCCAGTGCGGGCCCCAGCGTTGTATCTAAAGGAATCTTTGTAAACTTGCCGCTGGCCTCATTAAGAATGGCAATACCATCTCCAATGGTTGCCACCCACACACGTTGCTGTTGGTCTATACAAAGCGATCTTATTTCAATATTCTGCGCGCCTGACTCCAGCCGGTGCGGCGAGTAATAAAAATAGAATTCAGCTTTGTTGGTTTTTTTATTCCATTTTATCAAACGCTCCAGCGCCCCCATCCAGATATTGCCTTTTTTATCCTGCGCAATATTGGTGATGAAATTGTCATAGAACTGGCCTTTGCCATCGCCAAAAATGCGGGTGTAGCCAGCTTCCTTGTTATAAATATTAAAAACGCTTACACCGCTTGCGCTGGTGCCTACAATCATGTCTCCGTTGCTGCTGCCCAGTACGCGCCAGGTAATATTTGAACAGATGGAATAAGGGTTAATGGGGTCATGCGTGTAGCGCGAGAGCTTGCCGCTTTTGTCTATGATAATAAGCCCGGAGTAACCCGTGCCTACCAGCAGATCGCCGTTTACCGCCCTGCGTATTTCAGCAATACTGGCATGGATGGTCTTTCCGTTCAGTTCACTGGTAACAGGATATTCCTTTACCACCTGGTGCGTTTCAATGTTTACAATCTGTACCGGGCCACCCAGCGGACCCAGGGCCAGCTCATGATCACTATAGCGGCAAAGACTGTATACATCCGGAAAAGATTGCTCATACACTATTTTGTGCTGCGCATAATCCAGTATCAGTACAAGACTGTCGATGGCATAAATGATCCTGTCTTCGTCAAACTGTTCCGCATCATGAAACATATTGTATTGCAACTTCTCAGGTATCCAGTCGAGCTTTACCCATTTTTGTTGCTTGTTATTGAAATAGTATTGCCCAAGGCTGGTAAAGAGCACCGGCCCATAGGCTTTAGTATCCATAATGGTTCTGCTGGCAAAGCTGGCAATAGAATCATTTAAGAGCACGCGGTGAAAATTTCTCTTTTCATCTACCCAGGTGATGCCGTCTGCCGTGCCCATCCAGATACGGTTCTTACTGTCGCAGGTAAGATGAATAACCACGTTAGACGCCATCTGCGGCTTGTCTTCACGCCGGTAGGTGGTAACCGTATAACCATCGTACACATTGAGGCCGTCTACGGTGCCCATCCACAAAAAGCCATTTTTATCTACGGCCAGCGAGTGTACATTGTTTTCAGAAAGGCCGTTGGAAGTGTTGATATGAGAAAACGATACTGCCTGTGCAGAGAGGTTACCTGCAGCAGCCATCAGCAGTATGGTCAGCAGCAGAAAGTTACCTTTATGTGCAGCATTGTTAAAGAGGGAGGTAAAAGACTTGCCGTTCTGCATTACCATAAACTTAGTAAATACTGCGGTAACGGCGCCTGCCTTTTGAGTAAGCGGCAGTTTACTTGAGTAAATGACCGGCATAAAAAAAACCGCTGTTGGCACAGCGGTTCTAGTATCATTCTTACTGCTTTTAAGCAGTTTCCATTTTTTTGCTTTGTTTCTTTCTTTCGTCTTCATCCAATACCACTTTACGCATGCGGATGCTCTTGGGCGTTACCTCAATACACTCATCCTGCTGTATGTATTCCATACATTCTTCCAGTGTCATGAGCGTTTTGGGGGCAATGCGAGATGCATCATCGCTACCGCTGGCGCGGTGGTTGGTAAGCTTTTTAGGCTCTGTGGCATTTACCACCAGGTCGCCTGGCTTAATATGCTCGGCAATGATCTGGCCGGTGTATACTTCTTCACCCGGATCTACAAAAAAGGTACCCCTGTCTTGTAATTTATCTATGGAGTAACCGGTGGTGCGTTCCGTGTTCTTAGACAACAACACACCGTTGTTTCTTCCGGGTATATGTCCTTTCCAGGGGCGGTATTCTAAAAAGCGATGGGCCATAACGGCTTCACCGGCAGTGTTGGTGAGCATATTGCTGCGGAGACCGATAAGACCGCGTGAAGGAATTTCAAACTCAAGGTGTTGCATTTCACCTTTGCTTTCCATCACCAACATTTCGCCTTTGCGTTGTGTAACCAGGTCTATCACTTTACCGCTGTATTCTGCGGGCACGTCTACCACCAGTACTTCAAAAGGCTCATTTCTTTTGCCATCTATTTCTTTGATAAGTACGGTAGGCTGACCAATGGTTAACTCAAAACCTTCGCGGCGCATGGTTTCAATAAGAATACCCAGGTGAAGGATACCACGACCAAATACCAGGAAGCTATCTGCACTGTCACTGTCTTCTACACGCAGGGCCAGGTTTTTTTCGGTTTCCTTCATGAGCCTGTCGCGCAAGTGGCGGCTGGTAACAAACTTGCCTTCTTTACCAAAGAAAGGTGAGTTATTGATACCAAAAAGCATGCTCATGGTAGGTTCATCCACACTGATAACGGGCAGTGCCTCGGGGTTATCAATATCTGCAATGGTATCACCAATATTGAAATCTTCTAAACCAACTACGGCACAAATATCGCCGGCAAAAACTTCGGTGGCTTTTTTCTTACCCATGCCCATAAAGGTGTAGAGTTCACGCACTTTAAGGCGTTTTATTACACCGCCGGCTTGCATAAGCGCAATCGTTTGGCCTTCTTTGATAGAGCCACGCGCTACTTTTCCTACGGCAATTCTACCCAGGAAAGAGGAGTAATCAAGCGAGGTTATCTGCATCTGCAACGGGCCTTCAGCCACTTTTGGTGCAGGCACGTGTTCAAGTATACCATCCAGCAGGGGTTCAATGCCTTCTATTTGTTCATTCTTGTTATTGAACCAGCCATTCTTGCCGGAACCATAAAAGGTAGGAAAGTTCAGTTGTTCTTCGGTAGCATCCAGGTTAAAGAACAATTCAAAAACCGCATCATGTACTTCATCGGGGCGGCAATTGGGTTTGTCTACTTTATTTATCACTACAATCGGGCGCAGGTTTAACTGCAATGCCTTCTGTAGTACAAAACGTGTTTGCGGCATGGGGCCCTCAAAAGCATCCACCAGCAATAACACGCCATCGGCCATTTTTAACACACGTTCTACTTCACCGCCAAAGTCACTGTGACCAGGGGTATCAATCACATTAATCTTGGTACCCTTGTATTCAACTGCTGCATTCTTGCTGAAGATGGTAATACCGCGTTCTCTTTCAAGATCATTACTATCCATTATCAACTCGCCGGTTTCCTGGTTATCACGGAACACTTTGGTGGCATGTAAGATCTTGTCTACCAGGGTAGTCTTACCATGGTCAACGTGTGCTATAATAGCTATGTTTCTGATATTCATAATTGCTTGTTTCGTTTTCGGGTGGTTTGGCGGCCTTTTAGAAAAGGCAGACCCCCCGAAATTTCAAGCCGCGAAGGTACGTTAATTCAGCGGGCGGGGCAAGTGAAAGATATGATTATTGTGTTACCAGCTATCTGGCGCAAGGAGGCATCCCCACACCCAACGATAAACAGGGGGAAAGGCTTGGAAACGAGCCTGATGCGATGCAGGCAACAGCCAGCAGGCGGCGTAATGACCAGTATCATAGCAAAACTGCAATGTTAAAAAACGCGCTTAAGCGATGCCGGTACTCTCCGGGTTGTTGCCGGTGAGGGTTCTGAACACTTCTTCCAGCTTTTGCTCACCACTTTGCAGTGAAACAATGTTCAGGTTTTGCTGTAGGGATAGGGCAAGGAGCGCATTTTTGAGCTGCTGGCTGTCTGCCCCGGTAATTTCAAAATCGTGCGGACCGGTCTGCAGCAGGTTGTCAACACCCGGTATGGCCTGTAACTGTCGGGGGTCTACCGATTCTTTAAAACTAACT
>DATJGC010000644.1:0-2854 GCA_035495345.1 Chitinophagaceae bacterium
ATGCTGCCTCCCAATGAAATTGAAAAAGATCATTACCAGGTAAAAACAGCGGCCAGCAAATTGCTGGCAAGTTTGCAGGCGGTAAAAGACAGCTCACTGAACACGCAGATGCAAAGGATCAGAACCTTGCTGCACAGCCAGCCTTACGCCTATGAAATGGCAGCCTTCATGAGTGCGGGGCACCCCGCCGGGCAACAAGAGGAAGAGAGTGGTCCGCAGCCTGCTAAGGACAGCGGTTTTGTTAAAACAACCGCGCGCGATCAGAAGATTGCCACCAACCTCGCCGGCTTTTATGCGCTGGAATGCGCCCTCAATTATGTAGTAAGTACCAAAAACCTTTCTCCGAAAACAATATTACAATCCATCACCAGCAACAGCATAGATGAAGAAGATAAGACGCTCTTCTCGCGTTTTGCCAATGCCACCTGGAAGGCCAGTCAGCCTTTTCGCGGGCTGGCGCGCATTGAACGGGAAACATTTGCTCCCTTTTATTTTTTAAATGAGGCAGACATTGAAAAAGACTGGGTGCAAATAAAATCTGCCGCGGCTACGGTGTTGCAGGCCCTGCCACAATAAGTTCAGGGCATTATGTTCAACTGCTCAATTGCTGCAGTAATTGCGCCGCTATCTTTTCCAGTTTTTCTTTGTCGCCCTCGCGGCAATCGGCCCAACTGTAAATGCCCATGATGGGTGGCATGGCCGTATCGTTGTAGAGATAAATTGTTTGTATTATCTGCCGCTTGCTATTGTACTCTACCAGCTTGGCGCACTGAAACTCATCCCAGCAAACCATTGAATTGCTATAATCAGGCGATAAAAAGATGAGGACTTTTTTACTTTTCTGTATGGCATCAGAAATTTGTTTTATCCATAAGCCACCGGTGGGTATACTCGTTTTATCATAAAAAACGGATAGCTGCTGGTTGCCTTGCAATAGTCTTTGCACAAATGCATCAATAACATCTGCATGTTTGTGGGCATAGCTTACAAAATAATCATAGCCCTCAATTGTTGCTTTGTTGGTTGTGGCCGCAACGTTAGTGGCCGCTGGTTTTTCTATCTGCGCCGCCGGTGCGGTTGCTGCTGTGGGTATTACCGGCGCCTGGGGCGCTGGCGGCCTTATAAAATTGGTATGGTCAGGCAATGCTGTGGCGCGCGGTATAGGTACCTGTTGCTGCGCCATCTCTTTAATTTCTGCAGCTACTATTTCCATTGTGTCTTCGCCGGGCTTTGCTTCACTATTGTTATTGTTCCATTGCTGTAATGCGGCAGCCGCCGGCAGCTGTCCGCTCCGGACATCGTTTCTCAACGCGTATTGTTTCTTTGAACGCGTAAAGATGGGAAGCGCTTCTGCCGTCTGCGCATCAGAATACAAAACCAGTTTCATACAGGTGAGTGGCAATCCGCTTTCTAACCAAAAGATACCCGCATCCAGTATGGCCGGCAACATTTTGCCCATTGGCACCCTTTGTCTGCCGGTGGCCAGTACGGGCATGGCAATAACGTTATTGGTTTCATTAAAGGCAAAGGTGTTAATGCAGCGGAAGATATTACCCACCAGTGTATCCTGTGCATTGTCTCTTAGTGCAGGTTCATAACACAGTATGCGGCGAAAATGGAATCTTTCCTGTTGTTCTTTGGATAGCGGCGCAGAGAGCCAGCAGCCAAGCTGCTCCCTTAAATCTATCTCTTTGTGTTTGGCCATGGCGGCCACATCTATACCATTGTTATAAAGCCCTGCAATCAGAGAATGGGGCACTGGTACATAACTGCCGGGGTAGGCAGAAATGACCAGTATGTCACTGGCATGTGCTGCCGGAATCTCAGTGAGGCTTCCCTGTAATAACTGTATACTGGCTGTCTGGCCCTTGGTTCTCTGGATGATAATTTCGTCTAGCAACTGCATAACACATAAAATTGTGGTGAAAGGCGCCGCGTCCTAATAACTGGTTTTAAGTTGTTTGTCCTGCAGGTTAATACCCGTAACATGTATCACAAAGTTTGGTCTATCCGGGGCTTTTTGTTGTTGCTGTTGTTGTTGAACCTGTGCCGGCCGTTTAATAATTTGGCGGCTTATCTGGGTCTTTGCGTTTACACCAATCTTCTCAAACATATTTACAATGGTATTTACGTACCCTGTAATTGTCTTTGATTCTTCATCAGTGGTATAGTAAGCAGACAGCCGTATACGTCCGCGGGGCTGTGCCTTCAGCAGCCTGCTCACATTCTGCATTACCTGCTGACCCGCAGCATTGGTATAACCGGTATTGTCAAGTTCAATATCACCCAGGTCTGTTTCAGTTACAGCTGCTGCTGAATAATTGATGGTACATTTTGGCAGCGCCTTCTGCAATTCAGCAATGGCCGATGGAGCAATAGCGGTAGCTCCCAGGTTCAGCTCTGAAAGATTTACAAAACTGTACAGTTCTTTTGGAAGGGTACTGATATTCTCTTTAGAAAGATCCAGCTTGCAGACCACGCCGGCGCCGGCACTAATGGCTTCGCGCAAAGAATAAAACGTGCGGTTGCAGTCTGGTCCGGCCGGCACCGCACAATAACTGGCAAAATCTTTTTTGCCTGCGGCGATGCCCAACTCGCCCGACCGCTTAAAATCTTTGCAGGCGCTGGCCAGGTTGTTAAGGTAATAGTAACACCTTCCGCGGTAATACATGGCGTAGTTGTATTGTGTGCCTGCTTCCGGCGCATGCATCGTAATTACTTTATTATAGTCTGTAATCGCGTCTGCATACCGCTTCAAAAAATATTTGACGCTGGCTCTCCTGTAGTAGTACAATACATGGCTGTTGTTTAGCCGTATGGCAGCATCATAATCTGCCATTGCCTTTTGTGCGTA
>DATJGC010000645.1:0-8955 GCA_035495345.1 Chitinophagaceae bacterium
TACCGTTGGCGGCGATGTTAAAACGGCAGAAGTGGTAAAACTGGTAGAAAAATATTATGGCAGCATTCCGCGCTGTCCTGATGTACAGAAGGTAGCAGTGCCACCGGCCAAGCTTAGTGCAGACCGGTATGTTTCTTACACAGATAATTACGCGCGGCTGCCCTTGCTGGCCTTTGTGTATCCCTCAGTGCCAAATTATGATAAAGACATTGCAGCCCTCGCCTGCCTGGCGCAGGTGCTCGGACAGGGAAAGAATGCTGTTCTCTACCAGCAGATGGTAAAAAACCAGCTGGCCTTGCAGGCAAACGCCAATAACCAACTGAGTGAACTGGCCGGTGAATTCTTTATCACGGCCGTGCCCTTCCCCGGTAAATCACTGGCAGAAATGGAGAAGCTGGTTCGTGCATCGCTGGATAGTTTTGAAGCCCGCGGCGTAACCGATGAAGACATTGCAAAGTTCAAAGGCGGTATAGAAGCACAGTACATCAATGGTCTGCAAAGCGTTGCCGGAAAAGTAAGTCAGCTGGCCGCGTTTCAAACCTTTACAGGTACACCCAATAAAATAGGTGATCTTTTAAAGCTGTACACTTCCGTTACAAAGGAAGATGTAATGCGCGTGTACAACCAGTACATCAAAAGTAAACATGCAGTTATTGTAAGCGTGTTGCCAAAGGCACAGGAGAAAATGCTGGCCGCCGCAGATAATTATAAAATAGATAGCAGTCATTACACAGCGCCGGATTATGGCTATGCTTCTTTAAAGTATGCCAAGGCAAAAGATAATTTTGACCGAAGCAAGCTTCCAGGCAATGGCGCCAACCCTGTAGTAAAGGTGCCTGCTTTCTGGAAAAAAGAATGGCCCAATGGTATTAAGATGATTGGTGCGCAAAACAATGAATTGCCCACCGTGAGTATTACCATTACCATACCCGGCGGCCATTTACTGGAGGCAAAGGACACTTCCAAACTGGGACTGGCAAGTTTTTTTGCAGACATGATGAATGAAGACAGCAAAAATTACACTGCAGAACAAATGTCTATTGAGTTGCAAAAACTGGGAAGCTCTATCAATACCTACAGCACAAGAGACGGAGTGGTGTTTGCGGTGCAATGCCTCAAAAAAAATACAGACAAAACACTGGCATTGCTGGAAGAAAAATTATTGAATCCCAATTTTACGGCGGATGCTTTTAAACGTAACCAGAAACAAAACCTGGAAGGGATAAAGCAGGCAAAAACCCAACCTGCTGCCGTGGCATCAGAAGTGGAGGCACGCATTAATTATGGCGCCGGCAATATTTTAGGCTTAAGCGACAACGGCACAGAGTCATCACTCAACAATATCACGTTAGACGATATCAAAAATTATTACAACAGTTATATCACTTCACAGGGAACACGTGTGGTGGTAGTAGGTGATGTAAAACAGGAAGAGATTTTGCCCAAGCTGGCCTTCCTCAATAAGTTGCCCAATAAGAAGGTTGTTATTCCCGCTGTAAATGCAACACCCGTAGAAAACAGCAAGCCCCGCATTTATATTGTAGATATTCCCAAGGCGGCGCAAACAGAATTCAGGGTGGGTTATGCCACAGGTTTAAAGTATGATGCAACGGGTGAATATTATAAAGCCGGCCTCATGAATTATATTCTTGGCGGAGCGTTTAACAGTCGCCTGAACCTTAACCTGCGCGAAGAAAAGGGCTGGACCTACGGCGCCCGCTCTTCTTTTGATGGCGACAATTATTCTGGTGAATTTGGTTTCAGCTCAGGAATTAAGGCCGCAGCAACAGACAGTGCACTGGTAGAGGTAATGAAAGAATTAAACAAATACGAAGCAGAAGGTATTACGGAAGATGAACTAACCTTTACCAAAAGCGCCATCGGCCAGCGGGATGCACTGCGGTATGAAACAGGCATACAAAAAGCAGGCTTTATATCGCGCATATTGGAATACAACCTGCCCGCAGATTATGTAGACAAGCAGAACAAGATACTGGCTGCCATTACAAAACAGGAGATTGACGCCCTTGCAAAGAAATGGGTGAAACCCGGTAAAGTAGCTATTCTGTTAGTAGGCGATAAAGCAAAAATTTTACCCGGTATTCAAAAACTCGGTTATGAAATAGTTGAGTTGGATACAGACGGCAATACCATTGAACAGAAAAAAGGATTTTAGTCTATTGGAATTACTTGAGAGCGCCGCCCCAGTGCGGCGCTTTTTTTTGGGCGATGCTGTAAAATTGTAGCAGTGTGTATTTCAAAAAAAATTGCCGGGTGCTGTACATTGCTTTGGTAAAACCATCAACTTTATTGTCTGCAAAAAAAACAGCTGTGCACATGGGTTACCAGGTATACGTGGTAGAGTTGTCAAAAAAAGTGTTTACAGAGCATGCGCGGTTTCGTGCCGCCAACCCGCAATTTAACGGGGTGCTGGAATGTTTGTATGTGGGCATGACCAGCAAGACTCCGCTGGAAAGATTTAAGCAACACAAGACGGGGCATATCAGTAAAAAAGGACATAATATAGCGTCGGGCATTGTGCAGCAATATGGTTGTTACCTGCGGCCCAGTTTATACAGCCACCTGAACCTGCAACCCATGACGCGCGCAAAGGCCTTGCAAATGGAAGAACAGCTTGCGCTGGAATTAAGAAGAAAAGGTTATGCGGTCTGGTTTAACTGAATAAAGGCAGCAATCATACTTTTAACCAGCTGGGAGATTCCTTGGTGGGCTGGTTTATTTTTACAAAATTTCCATCGGGATCCTGCAGGGTAATAGATAGCATGCCAAAATGAGAAGTGGAAGGACCTTCAAACACCACACCTGTAAGCTCAAGACGGTCAATTAATTTTTGCAGGTTATCAGTAAGAAAACTGGTGGTAACGGTTCGGGCCGGTTGGTGCTCAGACACATTGAAATCTACCCCTGCCACGCCTGAATTGAAAACCTTTAGCTGGTCCTGGTCAATAATAGGGTCCAGGCCAAGAATAGCCTGGTAAAAGCCTTTGCTTTTATCAGTATTGCCAGCGCCAAATTCAATTTCGTGGAGTCTGATTTTCATTTAGCGTAGTTTTGAATGTTTAAAGACGTCTGGTTGCGCAGGTATGTTACAGCCACGGCGCAAAAAATGAAAAAAAAGCGAAAAGCTGGTTGTCCGAATAAAAAACCCGGATAAATAACGCAGGAATTAACATTTTCAACATATTTGCTGCCTCCCCTGCCGACATCATGATAATTTAAGCGGACCGGCAGCAGGGTGAATATTAACCCACTACCTACAGCATGGCAAAGAAAAAGCAACAAAATAGCATACCCCCATCCTTATGGATAACCTGTATTGTTACGGGCATTGCCTACATTGTACTAAGGTTGCTGAACCGGCAACTGCACATACCCGAGCTGGGTATTATCAATAGCTACATTGGTACTGCCTTTGCCATAGCAATTGTCATCATCATTGGCATCTTACTGGTAAAACAGGTAAATGCGCAATCCTGAGTCCGTTAGCGGACCTCGTTCAATAGTTATTTCATGGTTGCCGGTCTGCTGCGCGCTGCCGCACTGTAAAGCGCAGGCCTTCAATAAAATCACCTTCTTTACTGGCGGTAATGGTAAAGGGTAAAGACCAGGGCATCGACTGCATATGCAGTTTCTCCATTTGTTTGGCATTTACCTGTGCGGTATAAGCGCCGGGAGCCAGTGCTGTAACATTAAAGCTACCGTCTGCCTCTGTTATCACCTGTGCCGCCAGTGTAAAATCAGCCCTGTACACATCTACCAGCACACGCGAAAGCGGTTGTTCAGTACTGTCTGTTAGCAAAAAGACGGAACCAGCTACTTCACCATCAACAGTAACGGGTATGCCTACCTGCTTACACTGGTTAGGATCTATCACCACGCTGATGATCTTGTTTTTTACATGCCATGCCACATTTTCAAAGCCTTCATTAATTTTTACCGTGTAACTGGCATACGCTTCAAGATCTGTTATCATAATACTGGTATCTGCCTTGTTATACCTGAGCCTGCCGCCATTGATATTTATACTGATGCCTTTTACGCGCGGCTCATCAGCATCCCGCTGGCCATTTGCGTTTAAGTCTAAAAATGCCTGCAGGTATATGGCGCCTTTGGCAACGCTGCTACGGTTGCTGGCCAGCAGTTTTTGGGTGGCTGTATTGTACAGCAGGCTGCCGCTGGCAGATTGCACCAGTGCAGTAGAATGCTTGTTGGTACGGGTGATGGAAAAACCGGTAATGGCAAATGAAAGGTCGTACCGAAGCGCAACACCCACACTTTTATACCCGAGTCTGTAATTGTTTTCTAAAAATGCATTTACATAACCCCGTGCGCCAATGTATTTTCCCAACTCTGTTTTTACAGACATCAGTTGATGCGCGCTGTATTCATATTGGGCCTGCGGTGTTAATAGCAATTTACCTGGCAGCCTGAATGCCATAGAAAGCTGGCTGTACACAATGGGGTCTTCCTGGTCTGTTGTTATAAGATAACTGGTTAAATTGGTATTGATGCCCCGCCAAACCCCGGAGAGCAGTGCTTCTGTTGTTGTGTATTTTGCGCGTGGCAATATTACCTGGTAGGCAGACAACCGTGAGAACAGGGTAAACCTTTTGCCCCTGAATGGGTAAGAAAGGATCAATTTTCTTTCTTCGGTAAAATTGTTATTGATGGCGCTCTGTCCTTTTTTATAACGGGTATAATTCAGTTCAACCTGGAGATCAGAAGGCAGATGATAGCTGCCCACCCATTTTGATCTAACACCATATGCATACTCGCCCGCCAGCAACAGGTTAGCACTTGCACGAAAAGATGCATTTACAAACGGTATCATATTAGCCTTACGAATAGAAGACAGGTATTCAATTCCTGCACCAACAGTGAGGCGTGTGCTGAGTCCGTAGTTACCGTTAATACGTGCAAAGCGACTGTTAATACTGTCTTCCACAATACCCGCGCTGCCGGTATATTCAAACGCATGGTACGGCAGAAAATTAAACGGTATCTGGATATTTTGTTCGCTGGTTCTTTCTTCTCCCCATGGACTGTAAAACCTGATTTTTACGAGTGAGTTGCCGTATACCAGGGGTACCTGGAAATGTGCCAGCCCGGTTGCGGTGGCTTTAGAATAATCAACCAGTGTATTGTTTACGTATAACTCGGCAATCCAGTCGGCCTCCGTAAAATAAGTAAGCGTATAGGTGCCAAAAGACCTGCGGTAGAAAGACGGTGCGTTGGTGAATTGAATACCTGCCACCGGTGAGTAAATGGAGGCTACGGAGGTGGTATTTATTTTTCCGGCAATTACCTGGCGCAGCGCGCGCTGGTCGTTGTCTACAAAACGCCATTGGTAAAATTGCTGGCGTTCATTAAAAGGCTGCTGGTGCTGGTAGTTGAGCAATACATTGGTTTCTCCGCCGGCCAGCACCCCGCCAAGGGCAAGATTCACTCTTGTATCCTTCACGGGCTGTTGCATATCACGTGAATGCACAAACGCCCAGTCTGCCATACCCAACTTAAATAAAAGGTAGCTGCGCTGGAGGATGGTATCCGCTCTTTCTTCTCCTTTCAATTTATTCAAATTGCTGCGCATGGCTGCCTGTCTTATTTCACGTAGCACGGGCAGTTCCATAGAAGTGCTGAGCACTACGGAAAGGCTGCGAAAATTAAATGTGCAGGTAAGACCAAACACCCGTCCAAAATAATCGGATCGTAAATACAGGCTGGTGGCTGAACTGATAAAGGCATCTGCCGGAAGATCAAAACGCTTGCCCTGGTAATCGATGCGGTTGTGCACCCTGTCTATGAGAAATGGTGCTTGCGGTGAAATAAAAAAACCTGTTACGGCCTCCACCTCCGCCGACAGCGTGTTTTTTATTTTTAAAAAATCAAACACATCTGTGATGGAAAGATAGGCGGCTTCATTTCTGATGGCCGCGGGTACCTGTACATTACCCACGCCCTGCACGTTCATAAAGATGAGTATCTCATCGTACGGCAGTACCGGGTCTGGTTCACGCTCCCTGCTCCATGCTTTACACGGAACACATACCATTAAATACAACAACAAACCCGTAAGCACTGCAATGCAGCAACTGTTTGAGCGTGTTGGGTATCTTAACCTGGTTGTCATAGGAGGGCTGGGGCGGTAATTATTGCTGGATAAAGGTGACGTAGAAACTGCCGCTGTAATTGCCGGATGGGTTGGCCAGCGGGCCGCCCGCGGTAAGGGTTCCGCCAATTCTTACCTGCGTGCGAGATGGCGGCGCGGCCGTGGTAATAAATACTGAACCTGTACTGGCTGCGCCTAAATGAAGACTTATTGAACCGCCATTGCTTCCGTTCAACGTTACATCGGGCCCGTTCATGATAGATACCACCGTGCCCTGGTTGGCATCTACTTCAAAAATGGCGGGCGAAAACGGAAAGCCCAGGTTGGCCAATACCAGGCTGCCGGTAACAGATCTTGAACCATCCGGGTGTACGATTACGGTTCCGCCGGAGGCACCCTGGAAAAACGCCCCAAAAATGAGTCCCTGCGCGGGATTCACATAAATGCTCAGCGGGCGGGGCGGGGGAGGCTGTGCATGGGCCGACAACCCTGCAACCATCATCAGCAGGCTAACGTACACCAATATACGCTTTTCCTTGTTCAAGTGCCGTATGAATAATGCTTTTATCACTATTGGCTGATGACTATTTTTTTTGATTGATGTAACGCAGTACCCTCCATGTATACAATGTAAACGCCGACCGGCAGGGGCAGCGGAAAGCCGGTTGTCTGGTTACCGCCTGCTTCAAAATGCCCTACCACCTGGCCTAGCATATTGCTGAGGGTAATGCTGGCTTTTTCACCTGCCGGCAGGCCGGCATTGATAAACAACTTTCCGGCGGCATAGTAGGCCTTCCAATCAGCATTGTTGTTGGCAGCAGGTATGGCAAGGTCCCGCCGGCTGAATTGGAGAACGAAGCGGTTTTCATACACGCCACTTTTTAGCAAGGCCTTGTATACAGGCTGGCTGCGTAGGTTCTGGTGGGTGCCGGTGAGCTTGTCTTGCAGGTACACATACCAGCCAGCAGGTAGGTTAGCTATATCAGCAGCAGTAAAATGTAACCATCCATCCTGCTTGGTGCTCAGTCCGAGTGGTACTGTTATGAGTGTATCGCCTGCCATGGCCAATGCCTGTATAGATAATTTTCTTTTTCAGCGGCCACTGCATAGATACTGGGCGTTAGTGAATCTGTATTCATTAACTTAAGTGCATCCAGCGTTGCCTCAAAGCCGTTGCTGGCATTGTCAGTAAAATACACTACCACCGGGTCTGTGCTGGCAGATATATCCGGCAATGCCGCCTGCAGCCGCAACAACGGCATTTTGTCTTCTCCGCCGCCAACCCTGAAGAAGGAGGCATTATTGTTAATGATTCTCGCATTGTTATTTATGCCCAATAAACCGGCTACGGGAAAGCTGCCCGCCGTAACATGCACAAAGAATCCCTGCATGGCGGCTATTATATTGCTGGCACTGCCATTACTGGAAACGCCGTTGATATAACTGCTATACACACCCGTATATTGATTGGCCCCGCCGGCATTAAAGAAATACACGGCATTGTCGATATTGGTTTTGGTCCAGCCACCTGGCGCGTCCCAGTTAATGGGTGAGGGGTATGGGTTGCCCACCAGGTTAAAGCCCTGTGTATACGGTTTATTGTTATTTGAAAGACTGATGGATAGGTTGTGGTTATTGACCACGCCTGTCATGTCTATAGTAACAGGCGAGGTGGCTGCACCCAGGTTGGCTGCATAGCCGCGCATCGGGCTTAGCACTGAGCTGCTGCCGGTATACGTTATCCAGCCATTCGACGATTGGTTTTCATCATGCTTATAGAAGGCCGGAAAAATGGCGGCCAGGTTTATTTCATTGGCAAATTCATTTACCGTGGCTGCCTGAAAAGGCGAGCTTACATACTTGTAACCAAAACCAGCGGCCAGGTATCGCTGTACAGTAATATTGCCCAGCACTTCGCCGATGCCACTGCCATCAATGGCGGCGGTTTGCGTGGGGCCAGACAATAAGGTTACCAGTCCATTAGCATTAAGGGTGCCATTGCTAAGCAATGTATTCTTTACAAACTGGTTGCTTGTTGCAACGCTTGTATTGCTGCCACTGGCAATGCTGATATTATTGAATGTTGTAGTGCTGCTGCCGTTGATGGTTTGGGTATTGCCAGCAAACACAACGGTACTGCTGTTGGCGGTAAAACTTCCGTTGTTGGTCCAGTTTTTATGCATTACCAGTTGTGCATTGCCACCTGTAACGTAAGCGCCGGCAGGAATGATCAATCCCTGCGCCGTCAGCGCCCCGCAAACTAGTAAGACGGGTAATAGAAATAGTATGCTTTTCAATGGATATTGCATGTATCGGTAGCAGTGATCTTATTAATATTTAACGATGGTAACCCTGAAGGTACCATTGGCAGGGTCTGCAGACAGAAAGCCGTTTAAATTGGAAAACTTAACCGTTACGGTATTAGCAGCAGAAACATAGGCCGAGAAAATGCCATAGCTGATAAGCGCGGCGCTCGGCACGCCCAGTTCTACCACATCTCCATCAGCCGCCCCTGTTACAGTAATATTCAGGGTGCTGTTGCTATTAGCGCCGGTAGCCGGAAAATTTAGGTTAGACGTAGCCGTTAGGGTCTTTGCCAGTGTATACCGCACTCCTCCTGAAGTGGTAAAATAATTGGTACCGTCATACTCTACGGCGCCATTTTCAGGTGTGCTGAGGTTGGTGCCGGCTGTAAATTTTAGCGGTGCACTGGTAGCAGCAGCGGCGCCCGCTTTAAGGTGCAGTACTGCTGAAGGACTGGTAAGGCCGATGCCCACATCGCCACTGCCATCTATGCGCATGCGTTCGTTGCTCGACTGTGCCGT
>DATJGC010000646.1:0-3553 GCA_035495345.1 Chitinophagaceae bacterium
CCGCTGGATAAAAATGTTTTGGCAAGATCAAGATTGGGCTTTTCTGTAAAGGTTTTTACCTTGTACACATCTTTGCTTACGGGCATGGGCTCA
Source organism: Chitinophagaceae bacterium (assembly GCA_035495345.1). Taxonomy (GTDB): domain Bacteria; phylum Bacteroidota; class Bacteroidia; order Chitinophagales; family Chitinophagaceae; genus JACMLD01. Next base: position 94 of record DATJGC010000646.1, read on the forward strand.
AACTGTATATAGCCATAGCCTGTATTAGGATAAGTAGGTTTTATACCAAGGGTAATAAATGCGTTCAGATGGTTTACAAAATGAAGTGCTTCATTGCAAACGCGTTCAAACTCTTTATTGTCTTCGATAGAATGGTCAGAAGGAGCTACAATCAGGGATGCTTCGGGATCTTTCTGAAATAATTTGCAGGATATATAGGCAATACAGGGCGCCGTATTCTTCCTGGAAGGCTCACCCAGAATATTTTCCTTCTTCATATTGGGCAATTGTTTTTCAACAATGGCCATGTATTCTAAAGAAGTAACCACATAAATATTTTCTGCCGGAATGAATTCGGCAAACCTGTCGTACGTAGCCTGAATCAGCGTTTTGCCGGTGTTTAGAATATCCAGGAACTGTTTGGGAAAACCGGCACGGCTCATGGGCCAGAACCGGCTTCCGATGCCGCCTGCCATGATAGCCACGTAATTGTGTTGATTCATAAGAAGGTATGTAAATCTTTAATGTTGGTGTAAAAAAAACAATCCGCAAAAGTATCGAAAGCGCTAAGGAAACTCAAATTAAATTAACGATCGGCCTTTATAAGACTGTCCATGATGAAAGCCATTTGCGGATCCTGGTTTTCCAGCACATCATTAAGCGTGGTGCTTACCGTGTAATCTGGCTCAATGCCATATTTATTGAGTTGTGGGTGTTGCAGGTAATGTTGCACTTTTACGGCAGAAAACTCAAGCAATAAACCGGTTTGCGGAAGTTTATACAGCAGGCGTGTAAAGCCATTATGACTGTTGTACCCGCCGCCCGTGGCTTCGCCTACAATAACGCCTGTTTTGCTGTCTTTTACCATGGCAACAAAATTGGACGCAGCAGAGAGTACATTGTTATTGGTGATTACAAATACATTGCCATTGAAAGCCATAGGATGTGGACGGCGCAGGTTGTTTTCATCTTCCTTCATGGCGTTGTCTCCATTGGGGAGCCGGCAAAATTCTGTTTTTACCATTGAATCCAGTGAAGCCCGTTCAGTAAGTGCAAATTCAGGATCCAGGAATCTTGTAAAAGGTGTTTTATCAAAACGAACAGTGGCAGAATCTACTTCTTTAAAAGCCTTTTTGCTTAAAAACCGGTAGAGCAGAAAAATGTTTTCATATTCACCGCCGATGTTGTTGCGACAATCAATAACCAGGTTATTGATGCCGCTTTCATTTTTTAACAATGTAAATGCATTGATAAGAAAATTTTTGTAGGCCGTAAATGTAGCCGATGTGCCATAGCCAAAAGAGCGCAGTGTGAGCACGGCGGTGTGAATAGAATCAATGATCTCCAAATCATAGCCAACTTCTGAAGAAAAGTTGTAATAGCTATTGTAATTATAATCTGCCAGTTGCTTTTCAAGCGTGGTAGCTGCCAGGCTGGTAATTTCATTCTTTGCCGCGCCGGGCAATGCATATTCAACTTTAAAACTGGCACAGGGACCGTAAGCAAGAAAGTAATTATAGGCAAATTCGGTAGCACCTTGTGAGAGGTTATAATTTTTATTGCGCCCGTCGGGCACATTGTAATCTACAATGCGGTTCATGATTTCCTCCGCCGTGTTACCGTTGATGCGTATGATATGCGCGCCCAGTGGAATGCTGAATGCATCCGAGTTTATGTACAGGCCTCCATCTACATAAATTACCGGAACGGGGAAAAAGTTAGGCCGGTGCAGAATAGTATCGTAATAGGTTTTTGGCAGGTAAAGATTGGTATGGCTGCAGCCTATCTTGTCTATGATAAAGGAGAGCTTATGGTGAAAGGCCCGCATGTCCATGGGTTCCGAAAGCGTTTGATAGATGCTGTCAAAACACTGATCCATCTCTTCCTTGCTGGCATAGGTATAAATGCCGGGATGGCCTTTTTGCAGTACTGCCCTGAATACGTTGAAATCTTGCTGCAGGCCGCTGGCATCATACTTCTCTGATACAATATCTGCGCTGTACGGGAAGAAATAGCATCCGGCAATAAACAACAGGCCAAATATGGTAACATAGATTTTCTTCATGTCTGTTTTTACAGGCGGGGTGGTTTGTAAACGCGCAGCGTTTGCCCCGGCTGGTGCATAATGATTCTACGGCGTTAATATTGGTTTGGCAGCTGTTTTGGGTTGGGCGCTTGCAATTACTCTTTCTCCCTATTACAACGTAACAGGGCAAACTATATTTCCCGGGTTTGCCCGGGGTAAAGGCAAGGCTGACCAACCTGGCGATGGACAATGGGTTAGAGCAATCCCTCGCGTATCAGGTCGTGTAAATGCAATACACCTAAATATTCGTTTTGGTTGGCTACCACCAATTGGGTGATATCAAATGTACGCAAAACATCCAGGGCTTCTACGGCCAGGGCTTCTGGGGCAATGGTTTTAGGGCTGGGGGTCATGATGTCCTTGGCCTGTATACCCTCAAGCGAAGCATTTTTTTCTAGCATGCGGCGCAGGTCTCCGTCTGTGATAATGCCAAGAATCTGTTGCTGTTGGTCAACCACCACCGTCATTCCCAGCCGGCTCCCGGAAATGGAGAAGATGGTCTCGCGCAGTGCAGTAGTGGGGCTAACAGCGGGGCGCTGGTTTTGAATATAGAGATCCATTACCCTGAGGTACAGTTTCTTACCGAGCAGTCCCCCGGGATGAAAGCGGGCAAAATCAGCACCGGTAAAATCTTACAGTTCCATTAAACAAACGGCCAATGCATCTCCCATGACCAGTTGGGCGGTGGTGCTGCTGGTGGGCGCCAGGTTATTGGGACAAGCCTCTTCAGACACCGTACTGTTGATAACAATGTCTGACTGAAGGGCAAGGTATGACTCCATATTGCCGGCAAGGCCAATCAGCGTGTTGCCGAAATTCTTGATAAGCGGCACTAACACCTTGATTTCCGGGCTATTGCCGCTTTTGCTCACCACCATTACCACATCTTCTTTTTGCACCATGCCCAGGTCTCCGTGAATGGCGTCTGCGGCGTGCATATATAGGGCAGCGGTACCGGTAGAATTGAAGGTGGCCACTATTTTTTGGGCGATGATGGCACTTTTACCGATGCCACTGACCACCAGTCGGCCCTTGCAACGATACACAGCTTCTACTGCCAGGGCAAAATCCGCGGTAAGAAAATCCTGCAGACCGGCAACGGCAGCCGCTTCCAGTGAAAGCGTGCGGCGGGCGATGGCTAAAATTGCTTCTTGGTTCATTATGAGCGGCCAAAGTTAGTTGTTTCGATGGTTTTTGCCGCAGCGAAGGGCCGAAGTGCAGTTACCTGATAACTCCTGCTGCATAAGTGGTCTTGTTGACTGTGAGTACCCCAGTTATAGGTTACCAAAGGCTGATGAAGTCTACGGGCTCTTGCCACCTTAGAGCAAAATTTGACCATTTTCAGAGGCTCAGCCAGCCCCTATTTGCTACGCTCGCTGTTAACGTGTCTTAACA
>DATJGC010000647.1:0-2866 GCA_035495345.1 Chitinophagaceae bacterium
GAGCTCGCAGAGAAATGGGCTAAGAGTGAAAAAGAAAAAAAGGCCCTTCTGCTTCGAAAAATGTTTCGCGCAAAGCTGAGTGAGCCAACAGAGGCCTGCGGTCGCTGCCTCGCTATATCGCCGCGTGAAACAAACAAGCAAAAGCTTTTTTACTTTTTACTTTTGAATTTTGACCTGCACTCCAAGCAAAAGAACTAGGAACCGGAAACTTGGAACTGTGAACTAGAACAGCCTTTCCGCCATCGCGGCATCATGCCCGTAGATATCTTTCCTGAACTGGAGCTGACCGTTTTCATCTACCCAGGCGGTGTAATAATAAATGAGTACCGGCAGGGGTTCGCGCAATTTTACATATTTCTCTTTGTCTGCGTGCATGGCGCTGTCCAGTCGTTCAGCGGTCCAGCTGGGTTCATCACGTAAAAGATGGGCCGCCAGCTTTGGCGCATCGGCCAGCCTTATGCAACCGTGGCTATAAGCGCGCTGATCTTTATTGAACAACCATTTGTGGGGCGTATCATGAAAATAAATATTGAGGCTGTTGGGAAAGAGGAATTTTATATTGCCCAATTCGTTCCATTCACCGGGCAACTGCCGTATCACCGGGAGGCCGTTGCGTTCACCGGTAATTTCCATATGGTTTTCTTCGATGTATTGCGGATTCTTTTCCATGGCGGGCAATACTTCTTTCTTTACGATATTCTCGGGCAGGTTCCAGTACGGACTAAATACTACCTGGTTTAGTTCACCGGAAAACATAACGGTGCCATGGCCTTCTTTACCGGTAATAACATTCATGTCGAACAGCTTTGTAGCGCCATTCATGACATGCATCCTGAACTCAGGAATATTTACATAGATAAATTCTTTTTGTGGAACGTCGGGCATCCATCGCATGCGTTCAATATTTACCCATACCTGCTTAATACGATTCTCTATAGGCACATTAAGTTCTTTCAGCAGCGTGAGCGTGAGCAGCGTGTCGTGTTCATACCCATAACTGGCCTGTGTTTTGCGGATGGCAGTTTTGAGCGAAGCGGTGTAGACATTGGTAGTATCACCCGCCTCCAGCATACCGGCCAACTGTAAGCGCTTTTTCAGCATCAATACTTGCGGCGAGGGTTTATTTTTTGGGTATTGTTTTAGCGACAGGGGCAGCATTTGCCAGCCACCATTTTTTTGTACGGCCAGTAATTGATCAAGCGCAATCTCAAGTTGCCTCAACCATTCATTCTTGCTGGCAATGGTAGGAAGTGCTTCTTCCTTGTTGTTGCTCCATCTTTCAGCTACCGGCTTCTGCTGGTAAGGCACCAGCGCGGTTAACAATGCGTATTTCTTTTTATCATTTTTCCATTGCTGATCCAGGTAATTGACAAAGCGCCAGGTCATCAGCAATTCTGTAGCAACAATATCCGGGTCTGTAACGGCGGGTAGTAGCGTATCAGTATTCAGCAGTTCATCTAAACGGTTATCAAGCGATTTTCTTTTTACCGTGCTGTCTTTGCTGTAATCGTACAAACTGCGGAAGGCCAGCGCCTGTTCTGTAAACCCATCCTTGTTGAACCAGGCAAACTGGTTGGCGCGGTTATTATAAAAGTTGCGGATATCGTTTGCCTTTTCTGCATCAATCGCTTGTTTGCTGATAAACAGGTTTACCTGCTGGCTGTCTAAAAAAAGGTTGCTGTAAGAATTGGTACTATCAATTCCCTGCCTGAATGCCAGGTGCACAGTACCTGTGCCCGCGCTACTATCCTTTGCGCTACCAACTTCTTTGTTGCTTTCTGACTGGTTATTACAGGAACTGATGGCAAGGGTGGTCAATATACAAATAGCGATGCAGGTAAGCGGGGAGATCCTAATAAGATTCATCATTCTTGTTAACATAGAAGGGTACTAAGGTTGGCTACTACAAAACCGGTCGTCAGACAGGGTAGTAATTGTGGCAAAAGAATTTCGGTAGCTAATGGCAAAAAACCATGCCATGCATAGTGTCCGGTATTCAGCACCGTTAGTATTAACAATGTAGAAGATACTATACGTGCACGGGAAGATTTTCTACGATGGAGGTTGTCCAGACATAGGCATGCGCCCAATGCGGGAAGTGGCGCAACGGCATAGTTTTAGCCGCGAAGCCTGAAAATCCCATTCACAAATTAAATCTACTATTATGAGTACAGGCAAGGTTATATTAGGGCTGATAGCAGGCGGATGCATTGGTGCCATTGCGGGCATTTTACTGGCACCCGACAGTGGCATTGCCACGCGACAAAAAATTGCTGATCATACCAGTGATCTGAAAGGTTTGCTGAGCGATTGGGCGAATGATTTTGTGGACAGCCTGACCACCGCAGATGATAACATAACGACTGACCAGCGGGCTTATGCCCCGGAAATGAAGCTGAATACAATGGGTTAAGGCTTGCTCAATTTGCATTAGCTGCACCATAAAAGGTCCGTCGGTATCACCGGCGGATTTTTTTGTGCCTAGCCAAAAAAGCCGCTTCTTGTGGAAGCGGCGCACTAATCAAGTACCATTAACCATTAAACCTTATCCTAGAACGACTAAGTTAATGAACAAAATGTTTTCTTTCACATTTTTGAATAATGTTTTATGCAATTAATAAACACAATAGACAAAAACACTTAACAAGGGAAACTCTTTTAAGTAACGCAAACGCTTGCGTAAATGATCATGTTAACAAAAACTTGCAAGATGTTATCACTGTTGTCCGGGAAACATCCGTTACTTTTCTACCAAATGCTTTGTGGAAGTGGCTCCGGTACTAGTTCGCCGAGCAAGGGGCTTACCAAGGCGATTCAGACACCAACGCCCGCAAAAGCCGCCTTCGTTTTACGTGAGCTTTGTACT
>DATJGC010000648.1:0-9030 GCA_035495345.1 Chitinophagaceae bacterium
CTGCGGGCAGCTACCAATGGCAAGGCCAGCCGTTACATAGAAAAGAACAGGCCTCCTTTTTTGTATGATGCACCGCAGCCGCAGGTAAATATTGCTTACCCGTATACGCTTGATTTGCGTAAATACTGGAACCAGAAATAATTGCAATACTAAACCCGGGATGTTGCCGCGGCAATGCCTGGCTATTCTTCTGTTCTTAGCAGGCTGGAGATCAGCAATACACTGTCTGTAGTGGCAGTAATATTTTGTTTTAATTGCTGGGTAAGTACCAGCACCTGCTGCTCTTTTAGTTCTACTGTGTTGTCATCCTCCGTAGTTAAACTAACAGTGCCTTCTATCACCTGCAGTATCAGTGTACCATCTACCAGTACATCTTCCATGGTAGCACCGGCATGTAAGGCAGATAAAACCATGGTATGACCGGGTGTTTTAAATACCGTGATACCATTACGGTCGTTTTTCTCCCATGCATGTTCATCCTTTAGCTGGCGGATGTATTTAGGAAGATCTATCATTACGGCTGGTGCGTCTATAATACGACTTCCCGCCGGGCGGTTGATGGTGGCATCATTAATTTTTACTGGCATATTGTAAGGTTTTATAGTGATAACAATGGTTTACGATGGTTCATCCATTCCCTTACCACAAAGCTTAATAGTGTGCAATGTAGAAGGCTTTCTACAAGACATTACCCCGCTGCTGATTTTTGCTGAGTATTGCTTTTGTATTTAAAAGAGAAAAATGCCATAAGCGCATTCACAGTAAACGAAAATGCGTTGGTAACAATCAGCGGCCAGTCTTCTTTCCTGATGCCATACCAGATCCACCCGGCGAGCCCCACCATGAGCACCAGCAGCATGACAAAAGAAATATCCTCAGCTTTTTTCTCCCTGATTATTTTTATCAATTGCGGTAACATTGAAATACCCGTAAAAATTCCTGCGCCAATACCTACGTAATTTGTAACCTCATCCATCTATTGTACTTGTTTATCGAAGTAAGTAAATCCTGATTACCTGTTGGTTCGCAAATTCATGCCATTAATAAAACGGCGCTTTGTAAGCAAGGCTGCGCGCCCCTGGTAGCATTATTTAAACGGATGTAGAATAAATTGCGCAGCACCTAGCATTTAATGTATCATCACTAACCAGGCAATAGTGCCGGAAGGCCCTGCCACTGCAATTGTATGGAAGGTCGCAACGGCCGCTTTGTGGCATGCTTTTTAATCTTACACTCATCATCTTACACACTCATATTCCAAAAACACCATACCTCCATTATGCCATCCAACAAAAGAAGAAGCAGTAGCGGAAAACAGTCTGATAGTAAAATTGAAGACCTGCAATTTAATACGACCACCAGTGACGGTGCTTTTTTAACCACCAATCATGGCGTTAAAATCAATGATGATCAAAATACGCTGAAGGCGGGCAATCGCGGTCCCTCGCTGCTGGAAGACTTTATCATGCGCGAAAAGATCACGCATTTTGACCACGAGCGCATTCCTGAAAGAATAGTACATGCACGCGGTTCCGGTGCACACGGTGTGTTTACCCTTTACCAATCTATGGAGCGCTATACCCGTGCCGGCTTCCTGAATGATACATCGGTGGAAACGCCTGTGTTTGTGCGCTTCTCAACAGTAGCCGGTTCACGTGGTTCAACAGATTTGGCCAGAGACGTTCGCGGTTTTGCAGTAAAGTTTTATACGCAGGAAGGCAATTTTGACCTGGTAGGTAATAATATGCCGGTGTTTTTTATACAGGACTCTATTAAGTTCCCTGACCTGGTGCATGCAGTAAAACCCGAACCCCACAATGAAATACCGCAGGCGGCGTCTGCGCATGATACCTTTTGGGATTTTATATCGCTGATGCCTGAATCTGCACACATGATTATGTGGGTGATGAGCGACAGGGCCCTTCCGCGCAGTTACCGGATGATGGAAGGATTCGGCGTACACACGTTTCGTTTGATCAACGCCAAAGGAGAATCCAGCTTTGTAAAATTTCATTGGAAGCCCTTGCTCGGCGTACATTCAGTTGCCTGGGATGAGGCCCAGAAAATCTCTGGTAAAGACCCCGATTTTCACCGCAGGGATCTTTGGGAAGCCATTGAACACGGCGATTTTCCGGAATGGGAACTCGGCGTTCAGATTATCCCCGAGAAGGATGAACATAGTTTTCCGTTTGATTTGTTAGACCCTACCAAGCTGGTACCGGAAGAATTGATTCCCGTACAACGCATCGGTAAAATGACACTCAATCGGAATCCAGATAATTTCTTTGCAGAAACAGAACAGGTTGCTTTTCACGTGGGGCATGTCGTACCTGGTATTGATTTTACCAATGACCCATTAATGCAGGGCAGGCTGTTCTCTTATACTGATACGCAACTCATCCGCCTGGGTGGACCGAATTTTCACGAAATACCTATCAACCGGCCGGTAGTACCCGTACGCAATAACCAGCGTGACGGTCATATGCGCCAGCAGATAAACGCGGGCAGGGTAAGTTATAGTCCCAATTCGCTGGAAGATGGATACCCCGTGCAGGCGAAGCGCGCAGAAGGCGGCTTCACCTCCTATACAGAACGCATAGACGCATACAAAGTGAGGGAAAGAAGCAAAAGTTTCTTTGACCATTTCAGCCAGGCAAAATTGTTTTTCAACAGTCAGTCAGACGCTGAAAAAAACCATATCATAGATGCGCTTTCCTTTGAACTGGGTAAGGTGGAAACATTGGCCATCAGGGAAAGAATGTTGTACCTGCTCAGCCAGGTAGAAAAATCACTGGCTGCGGCAGTGGCCTACAACCTTGGTTTACATGTACCCAAGAAACTAGACAGCCCGTTAAATCAAAGTGTCCCGGCCGATGGTGATCCAAAGAAATTTCAACCTGTAAAAATGGAGAGTCCGCTGGAGAAATCTGCCGCTTTAAGTATGGCGGGTACCATAAAGAATTCTATCCGTACACGTAAAATTGCATTACTGGCAGCAGATGGTGTAGATGAGCAGAGCCTGCTAAGGATGAAAAAAGCATTAGAAGCAGAAGGCGCCATGACAGATATTATTGCGCCAAGGCTGGGCGTTATTACTGCAGAAAACAATACCGAAATTCCGGTTACACAAAGCTTGCTGACGGCTGCTTCTGTAATGTATGATGCCGTATATGTAGCCGGGGGTGTCAATTGCGCCGCCACTTTGGAAGGCGAGCCAGACGCTGTACATTTTTTAAACGAAGCGTTTAGGCATTGCAAGGCCATTGCTGCCCACAGCTCTGCCATGCAGGTGCTGGAAGCTACCTATTTCAGTAAGCGCATACAGGAGAAGAAACGAGAAGATGGTATCCTGATTGCTGATGATACAAAGCGGCTGGCCGCGGATTTTATTACCGCCATAGCGCAACACCGTTTCTGGGACAGGGAAAAGATGCGCAAGGTGCCGGCATAAATTGATGTCTTTTATAGTTGACAGCGATTGTGTTACTTGTTGAAACATAAACTGAAGTCTATGTTGCTGGCAATTGATCTGCTGGGGATAGATCAGAAGGATCTTGAATGGTACCAGATGATGACCAGGACCGTCATTGTCTTTGTAATGGCGATGGTGTTTATCCGCTTCTCGGGCATGCGCACTTTTGGTACCTCGTCTGCTTTTGATGTGGTAGTATCTATTACGCTCGGCGGCATGCTGGGGCGCTGCATCATGGGTCATTATCCTTTTTTTGCCTCTTTAAGCGCGGCAGCTTTTTTAATGGTGTTGCATCGGCTTATTTCTTTTGTATCAGCACGCAGCCCGTTCATCAGGCGTATCACAGAAGGGGAGGGCGTATTGCTGTACAAAAACGGCCAGATGCTGGCCAATCGTTTGAGACGCTATGATATAACCGATAAAGAATTGCAGGCCGCTATTCATAAAGAAAGCATCGACCATTTTGATGAAGTAAAATCCATCTGGCTGGAGCCAGACGGCACGATTAGTGTTATCAAAAAGAAGGAATAAAAACAGGAACAAAAACCAGTTGGCATGTCTTCTTACCAGGTAGTGGTGGAAACACCGCGCGATAGCAGGGAAAAATATGCTTTTGACCCAGGCTTCAATGGGTTTACTTTACGGAAGCTACTTCCATTGGGCATGTCTTTCCCTTTTGATTTTGGATTTATACCCGGCACAAAGGGCGAAGATGGCGACCCCATAGACGCACTGCTGATTTCTGAATTCAAGACTTTTCCAGGCTGCAGAATGGATTGCCGCCTGGTGGGTTTGCTGGAGGCCACGCAACAGGAAAAAGGAAGAACCATCCGCAACGACCGGTATTTCTTCATCCCTGACAGCTCCACGCTGTATGCGCATATCAATTCAGTGCATGATCTGCCCACTAAATTATTGGATGAATTACTATTCTTCTTTATTGCCTACAATAAGGAAGAAGGAAAAATATTTGAACCCATTGGCCTGGAAGATGCAGACCATGCAAGCGCCATGCTCAATAAACTACTGCATTACCAGGAAATTAAATAAGCCCGTAAAATATTACTATATGCAATCATTAAGATGGGGGATCATCGGCCCCGGGAATATTGCACATGATTTTGCCAAAGACCTTGCCCTTGTACGCCCGCTGCAAAAAATAACAGCCGTGCTAGGGCATCATCCGGAGACCACGCAACAATTTTGTGAGTCCTTTGCAATACCGGATTCCTTTACTGAACTGCCAGCGTTTATAGAACATGCGCCGGTAGACATTGTGTACATTGCTACGCCACACCCCATGCACTTCGACCAGGCATTGGCCTGCCTCGAAAAGGGTATTCATGTGCTTTGCGAGAAACCCATTACCATTAACGCAGAACAATGCGCAAGGTTAATTGCTGCGTCACAGGCAAACAATGCTTTTTTGATGGAAGCCATGTGGATTCGCTTTTTGCCCGGTGTGCGCAAAGTATTATCGCTGATAAAAGAAGATACCATCGGGCAATTGGTGTCTGTAAAGGCAGCCATGGGTTACCGTGCGCCAAAAGATGATGACAACCGTTATTTTAATCCAGCCCTTGGCGGAGGGTCATTGCTCGATCTTGGTATTTACCCTGTTTTTCTTGCGCAATTGTTACTGGGCAAACCCTCCCGCGTACAGGCGGCCGGGCGGTTGAGCAGCAAGGGCATTGATGAAACCTGTGCTATGGTTTGCAGCTATGATAGTGGACAGTATGCATTGCTGGATTCTTCCATTGTATCACAAACAGAACAACCCGCCATCATTGCCGGTGAGAAAGGCGTTGTAAAACTATTGAACCCCTGGTTTGAAAAAAGCATTGGCGTAGAATTGCAAATGTATGGAAAGGAAAAAATCTTTTTCCCGATGGAGTGGGAGGGGCATGGACTGCAATTTGAAATTGAAGAAGTGCTGGCCTGTGTAAGCAACAATAAAATAGAGAGTGACGCATTGCCCCATGCATTCAGCCTGCAGATAATGGAAACACTGGATGATATCAGGGAGCAATTACACATTGTGTATGAAATGTATGAATAACAATAAACAAGCGCTGTAAAAGCATGGAAAACGGCAACAAGGTTAAGGTGTATGATACAAGGGTTGAATGGTTAGAAAAGGCGCGCATCAATAAGGTAGGTGGCAAATGTGAATTTGCGGAAGGTCCGTTGTGGCACCCGGATGGCTATTTTCTTTTTAGCGATACACCCGCCAACTGTATTTACCGGCTTGGCCTGGATGGCCACTGGGTTCTTTATATCAACCATAGTGGCTGCACCCATACCGACCGCACCCTGCTTTCGGCGCAAATAGGTTCTAACGGATTGGCATTAGACAAGGAGCGGAAGCTGCTGGTATGCCAGCATGGCAATCATGGTATAGCGCGGCAAGAGCAAGACGGTAGTCTGCTGCCCTATATTAGCAACTATCAGCAGAAGCCTTTTAACAGTCCGAATGATTTGCTGCTGCATTCAAACGGCAGCATTTTTTTTACAGATCCACCTTACGGGTTAAAGGACGAGCAACTGCAACCGGCGCTGTTTCAACCCAGGGCAGGTGTATATGTTTATAAAGACGGTGAGGTACAGCTGATAGGTGACCAACTCAACTTTCCTAACGGGCTTATTTTTTCTGCTGATGAACGGCATTTATATGTAAGCAGTAACGACCCTTCGCAGAAATGCATTGTTGAATATGCACTGCAACAGGATGGCGCATGGAAATATGCGGGCGTTTTTGTAACGGAGAATGCGGATGGTATGACCACCGACGACAATGGCAATATGTATCTTGCGACCAATGACGGTGTATTACTATTATCAGCAACCGGTGAGCGTCTTGCCCTGATAACGCTGGCGGAAACACCTACCAACCTTGCATGGGGAGGAGAAAACAAATCTGTTTTGCTGGTAACGGCGCGCACTGCTTTGTTCTTTATTGAGCGCCCCTGATTTATTTAGGCCGGGTCTCTTTACGCTTCTTTAATGTTTCAGCAATAGTTCTTTCGGCGGATTTCTTTCTTTCCGTGGTTTCACGGGCTTCGTCTATTGAATGCGATTGCTGCAGGCTCTCTTCTTTCTTGGTAAGCTGGCTCAGCTGGGAATAATATTTCTGAATCACTTTTAAATCTGCTTCCGGGATATTCTCTACATCTACCAGGCGGTTGCTGGCAAACTCGTGCGCGGCAATCAGTTCGTTCAACTTTAATTGTATCGCCAGAGAGTCTTTGTTCTGCGCTTTCTGGATCAGGAACACCATCAGGAAGGTGATGATAGTGGTGCTCGTGTTGATGACCAGCTGCCAGGTTTCTGAGTAATGAAAAATGGGGCCGGTGGCCGCCCAAACCACCACCATCAGCAGCGCTACAATAAACGCGGCAGTGCTACCGGTAACTTTAGTGATTCTATTGGCGAAGACTTCAGAGAAACTGAGTTTCTTTTTGCCCGTAGCTTGTTTCATACAATGGTTTTAAAGTGGTGTAATAGTAGATGTGACAGCTGCTTTATAACATTATAATTATATTAATATCATGCCATTCATATGGTTGGCAACAACGATAACAATTTATTTGGCGCCCTTTCAATGCCCTAGTTAAAAGAAAAGGCCGGATAGAAATCCGGCCACTGAAAAAACCATATGCTGATCTACTATTAAACCCATCTTCTTAAACAAAACCCGCCTCGCTGCTCAAAAAGGCTAAGCATGCCGTTCATGACTTACTTTGACTTTGGCTTTGCACCGGTCTCAGGGTTTTTGCTACCGGTGTTTCTTTTTGCTTCATTATTGGATGCGGCATTTTTTGCACTGCTGCCTTCCCTGTTGCTGTCGGCAGTTTTACTCATTGGTCCATTGCTTTTTTCGGTGCCGGCAGACATGGAGCCATCATCGTCATCATCATTCATCCTGGGTCGGCGGCCGTCCTGACTCATAGCAGCGTTTGAAACATCGCGGCCCTTTTCTCCCCAGCCCTCATTGCCGCCTTCAAAGCTGCTTCGGTCTGTATTAATTCGATTACTCGTCGGTCCGCTATAGGTTCTGCCGTTTTCATAATCCATTCCCCTGCTATCGGCCTCATTTTCTTTTGTGTGCTGCTGGCGGCGGTCAGTATCAAACTCATTGACAGTGTTGCCGCTGCGGTTAGATCTGTTTTGTGCCATAGTTGTATATTTTGATTGATAAAAAACCATCTGCTCTATCTGCATCAAAACATATTCCTGTTTGCTATTGCGCTATGGACCGATGGTTGAGAGAGCGTTTTATGGATAATGTAGAATAATTGATTTGCCGGCGCCGGCTGCTGGCCATTAATTTCTACAAGCATTGAATAAAGCATATAGCTATCCGCCAAAGGATTTTACAATTTTTGCAAGGTTGATGCCTTTGCCAATCACGGGTTTAAAAATATCTCCCTCGCTTTTTATGCGGTCCAGTGCATTGTGGATATTGAAATCCGTCATCTTCAATCCCTTCTTTACTTCTTCCCAGTACAGCGGCATGGATACCGTGGCGCCGGATTTTGGTCTTAATGAATAGGGCGCTGAAACCGTGGCCTGCGGGCGGTTTTGCAGAAAGTCGATGTACATCTTGCCGCCCCGGTCTTTTACCGCACGTTCAATACTGGTAAAGCCTGGAATTTGTTCATGCACCATCCGTGCAATCACGCGCGCAAATTCCTTTGACTGCTCATAGGTGTATTTTGCACCCAGTGGTATATAAATATGAATGCCTTTAGAGCCGCTTGTTTTTGGGTACGATACTATGCCAAGGCCTTCCAGCACGGCTTTGGTAACATTGGCGGCTTCTATCACCTGCTCAAAGCTTGTACTTCCGGGGTCCAGATCTATAATGCACCAGTCGGGATAATCTTCTTTTTGTACCCTGCTATGCCAGGGGTTCATTTCTATACAACCAAGCGAAGCCATGTACAAGAGGCTGGCCTCATCTTTTGCCACCAGGTAGTTGCGGTCTTTATCGTCTGCAGAACTGTGGTATAAGAAGGTCTCTACCCAGTCTGGCGCTTTTCCGGTAATGTTCTTGTAATAAAAACTTTCTCCGTTAATACCATCCGGGTGGCGGTTCATAGATTGCGGGCGGTCTTTAAGATAGGGGAGTATAAACGGCGCCACCTGGTAATAGTAATTCAACAGATCACGTTTGGTGATCTTTTCTTTTGGCCAGTAAATTTTACTGAGGTTGCTGAATTTTAACTCGTGTCCGTTGATCTTTTTTACCTGCGTTTCTTCTGTGGGGTTCAGCAGGGTTTTGCGTTGCGCTTTTCCTTCTTTCTGTATGATGTTACTTTTATGCAAGACGGTCTCCTGCATAATGTTCTTTACTGCTGTTGGCTTTTCGGCCTTTACTTCTTTGGCCGACTTGTCTTCCCGCATGCCTTCAAAAGAAGGATGGCGCATAACGCCATCGCTCGTCATTTCTGCATAGGAGACCTCGCAAACCAATGAAGGCTTTAGCCAGGTAGCGGTGGCAGAGGGCGGGTTGGGTCTGAAGCGTGAAGGCTTGTTGATATCAGGCAAGGTTTCAA
>DATJGC010000649.1:0-4195 GCA_035495345.1 Chitinophagaceae bacterium
GCTGTAATCTATATAAATATACTTGCCAAGTTTTGTCCGGTACACCTCCATTTCATAAAGTCCTCCCTTGATCTTTGCGCTGGTTTTGATAATCTCTTTTATTGGCCGATCATTTTGTTTGCTACCAGTTTCCCTTAGTAGTTCAACCATCACCCTGCCGTCCATATTGGTTGGTACAGCAAGATGATGAATGTGCAGTATGGTAGGTACGATATCTACATTTGACGTGGGCAACTCGCTTGAAAAGTTTTTCCTGAAACTGGGTCCTGCTGCCAGCAGCGCAATATGCACTTCGTATGGACTGAAATTGCCGTGCCCTGCTACGCCGCGACTATAACTATACCCGGCGTATCCCGCAGCATTCTTATCGTCATCCCAATTGTAAGACACCAGTATGTCCGCCGCACGTTGCGGATGATTCCAATGGATGGCATCAAACGACACTGTTCCGTTCACCCAGCCTGTATTGCCGCCCGGTGTAGCGGCCTTTGTAAATATACTGCCTACCCAGGGCTGCGCCTGTAAGGCTGTAACGATAGATGTAATGACTGCTTCGTTGTGGTCTTTAACATATATCGCCCCTTCTGCAATCACCACATCTTCGCTTTCTTTGTTTTTCTTCAAGCCCTGTTGTATTAAAAAGTCCGCTACGCCGTTTGTTCCTTTATGGCTTACAAAACCGTGATCAGCAGTAATGATAATGTTAAAGCTATTGGTCAACCCTTTTTTCTGCAGATCATCAATGATACGACCAAACTGTTCATCGGCCGCTTTTATAGATGCCATTGCAGGGACAGAACCAATTCCTTCACTATGTGCAGTGTGATCAGGGTTGGTATACCATATAGAACTCAGCATGGGCCCATCTGCCTTCAGCGCATACCTGATAATGGCATCTGTTACCCAAACATTTTGTTTGTCTTTTGCTTTGTCGGCAGCAGGTATCTCTCCTATCTCGGTTACCAGTTGCTGTTTAAAAGACGCAGGTAAAATCATGTCCGGATTAATGGTGATGCCGCCGCTCATGGTATGGTTTTGCAATAAAGTAGAACCGGTAGAGCCGGAACTAAACACCATCATCTGTTTACCGGCTGCCGCCAGTAATTCTCCAATTGAAACACTGGTCAGCAACTGTCCATGGGTGGCTACAGTTACACGGTTAAGTTCCGAAGCCTCGCCTGTATTTAGCCCCTTGGTTTTATCAACCTCCGGAAAGTAAATGGTATTGCCCATCAGGCCATTTTTTGCAGGGTAGCTGCCGGTGGCATAGGAAGATGCGTTTACGCGTGTAACGGTAGGGAACACACTATGGTGTTGTTTTCCGTAAGCACCCCGCTGGCTGAAGGCAAAAACATTGGGCATTGTTTCCGGCGTAATATAATCGGGCCGCAGTCCGTCAAAAAATACCACCAGGGTATGGATACTGTCAGCAGTTGCATTGCTTTGGGCCAGCCCGCGATAGAGAAAAAGAGAAAGGAAACAAATAAGCGTAAAAGATCTTTGGCGATTATACATGATTGGGTAATATATAACTTAACATTAGCGTAAACTGAGGCAAAGGGTATCACTGTTATTTATCCCACCACACTTTCCCGTTGCTGTCATCCTTACCGCCCACCGCAATAACGGCGGCAGCATAGTTAACCGGGTTTAAGGATTGCAGGTAACTGGGATAAGGTATCCTGGACGGAAACTTATTTTCTACAGGAATGCCACTGCCCCGCGGCAATACGGGGTAACCGGTTCTTCGTTTTTCAAACCAGGCCTGGTAATCAACAAAAAAATAAGCATAGTATTTCTGACCCATTATTTGCTCCAGTTGTGCTTCCATGGTACCATTTGTGTTGTAAGCAACGCCCGGTTGTGTAAAAAACCCTGCAGGTACTGTAACACCCCATTGTGTCATGGAGGCGGTGATACCAGCTTCATAATGTTGTTTGGGCGTTTTGCCTGTAGTAAATCCTTTGAGCGCAAGTTCTGCTTTTATAAATTCTTCTTCAGCAAAAGTGATCATAACACCTAGGTAAGACGATGTTTTCAGCGCATCCGTATAACTGCTGTTAGCGCCAATAACATAGGTAGTGGTGGTGGGATAGCCACTCTCTATACCCTGGTAAACCGGTTGCCCGCCTACCATAACAGGGATGGCCCAAACAGGCCGGCGCGGGTCATTATCGGCATTGAGCTTATTGATGAAGAACTTTGTAAAATAATTCTGGTTCCGCCAATCAAGCTGTCTTGCTGTATAATAAGGATTGAAGTAAGGATTTACATTGGGATACCTGAAAATACCATCATCTGCATTAGAACTAAAGACCGGGTATTTTACAGGGTCTGCAAGTATTGCGGTTATCTGTGTATTCACATCAATCTCACCCTGCCGTTTGCTTAAACGCAAGAGCAACCGAAGGCGCAGTGTATTGCAAAACCGGCGCCAGCGCTGAATACCTGTGTTTTTTGCGCCGGCACTCAGCGTTGTGCTTGAATTATACAGCAAATCTCCGCCGTAAGTAATGGCCCTGGTATCGTCAAACAGCTCATTGGCGGTAGCAAGGTCTTTCAATAACTGGATGTACACCTCTTTCTGTGCATCAAACCTGGGTACAAAAACACCATCGGTTGCCTTAATGGCTTCTGAAAAAGGAAGATCGCCGTAGGCATCTGTAAGAATAGAATAAGCCCAACTTTTGTACACAAGGCCAATGGCCTTATAATTCTTTTCGCCCAATTTATCAGACATGCTGATGATATCTTCAATGTCTGTAAGGTAAGTATACATGCTGCTCCAGATGCCGCCGGGTGTAACTACATAACGGTGTATACCGTCACTGTTACTGCTCACGGGTGCATCTACCTGCATTAGCTCATGGGTGAAATTGCGGGCTGCACCAATAGTAGTATTCACAATGCGGTATTGCATTTGTCCAAGAATAACGCCGGGGTTCACGGTCACCGGCCGATTGGGATCCGTGTTAATGCGCTCAAAGTTTTTTGTACAGGATAGCAGCCCGCAAAAAATAAAAATGGCAAAAACGCTGTATTTTAATGGGTTCATTGTAGTTGGTTGAAACTATTGTAGTAATTAAAACTTGAGGGTGAGATTCACACCAATTGTTCTGGTAGAGGGGAATTGGGTGAGTTCAACGCCCGGGGTAAGCTGGCCATTGTTAAGGTTGCCTCCCTCCGGATCATACCCAGGGAAATTTGTTATATTAAAGAGCTCACGCCCATACAATGCAAGGCTGCTTTGCATTATACCAATCTTCGTAAACCATTTCTTTGGAAGATTAAACTCCAGCCTGGCTTCCCTTAACTTCAAATAAGTAGCGTCGAAAATATTTGTTTCTGCATTGCCAATGGCATAGTAGGTCTCATAATAAGAGATAGCAGAAACATTCACCGTATTGGGCACATATTTACCGGAAGCATCCAGCACAACGCCGTCACCCACAATGCCTGTTTCCCGTCCGGGCAGGGTAATTTTCGTTTTACCCAATGTGTTGTTCTTGTGATTTGTTTGAGAATAGATACTGCCGCCATGCTGATAATCGAAAAGCACACTGAGTCTGAAATGCTTGAAGATGAATTCATTGTTTAAACCCGCCTTCCAGTCTGCAAAGGCGTTTCCCCACTTCCTGGTAACGGGGTCAAGTGTAGCGGGAAGCCCGGTAGAATTATAGATGATGCGGCCTTCAGGACTTCGCTGAAAACCTTTGCCGTAAATATCGCCCAACTTACCGCCCACCCTTGCTTCAATGGTAGCATTGCTCTCGTGCGCATAAATGATCTGGCTGGTAACACCGTTGGATAATTCTCTTACATAAGAGGCATTTTTGCTCCAGTTAAGGGTGGCTTCCCACCTGAAATTGGCTTGCAGTATGGGTATGGCTTTAAATTGAACCTCCATACCTTTAGCTTCAATCAGTCCTGCGTTGATGAGGGCATTGGTATAACCGGAAGTAGGATCAAGCGGAATGGCAATAATCTGGTTTCGGTTGCGGTTAAGGTATACCGTTAGGTCTAAGCCAAGCCTGCTCTTAAACAACCTGAGATCAATGCCCGCCTCGTAACTGGTGATTTTCTCTGGCTTCAGATCTGCGTTGTACAGCGTAGAGAGATTGGTAAAGTTGTTGCCGTAAATTCTATCGTAGTACTTGGATGTCTGATAAGGTCTTGTATCATTGCCTACCTGGGC
>DATJGC010000650.1:0-4446 GCA_035495345.1 Chitinophagaceae bacterium
TGTACATCCAGCTGCAACAGCGTGGCTTCATGCAGTTGGCCCGGGTCTGATACGTCTTTCCACTTGCCCTTACCCCAGTATCCGATAGCCAGTTCAACCAATTTTCTTACGGTAAGATGATCGTTGGGTAGTGGGCCAAAGTTGTAGGCAGGTGAACAGTTGTTGGGTAGTTCATACAACTGGGCTGCCAGCAACAAATAGCCAAGCAAAGGTTCCAGAACATGTTGCCAGGGACGTACTGCAGCAGGGTTCCTCAATGCAATGTCTTCTCCCGCGGACAGCGCCCGAACAATATCGGGCACAATGCGGTCTTCACTCCAGTCTCCTCCCCCAATTACATTGCCCGCCCTTGCGCTGGCCAGTGATTTCTGGTGTTGCGCCAGTTTTTCAACCGGGAAAAAAGACTGCCTGAAGGCGGTCACTACCAACTCAGTACAGGCCTTACTTGCGCTATAAGGATCATAGCCACCCAGTCTGTCCGTTTCCTTATAAAGAATGTTTGTCTCTTTGTTTTCATACACTTTGTCGGTGGTTATCACTACGGTACTGCATTTGCCAGGCAACTGATGCACGGCTTCCAGCAGGTTGGCGGTACCCACCACGTTCACTTCAAAGGTTTCAGCTGGCAGCGCATAGGATCTTCTTACCAGTGGCTGCGCCGCCAAATGGAATATAATATCGGGGTTGAATTGCTTGAGCTCACCGGCCAGTTTCTCTTTGTCGCGGATATCGGCGATGATGCTGTTGCCGGCGGGCAATGGTTCCATGATATCAAAAAGCCCGCCCTGGTAAGACGGCGCCAGCGCATATCCTTTCACGGTAGCCCCCAGCAATTGCAATAAAGCATTCAGCCAGGCACCCTTAAAACCGGTATGGCCCGTTACAAAAACCTTTTTTCCACTATAGAATGCTTGTAATGGCTGTTGCGCTACCAGATTTTCCATTTTGCTTTATTTTGTTGCCATAGGGCCTCCAGTTCTATCCTATCGCGTAAAGCGTCCATTGGCTTCCAAAAACCGGTATGACGATAAGCGGTGAGTTGCTGGTTATCGGTAAGTTTTTCCAGGGGGCTATCCTCCCACATCACATCAGTCATATCTCCCTGCAGGTAATTGAAGACGGCTGGTTCCAGTACAAAGAAACCGGCATTTATCCATTTTCCTTCGTCTTTCACCTTTTCACGAAATGAGAGCACTTTTCCTTCTTTAGAAAGATCCATACCGCCAAAACGGGCCTCCAGCTGTACCGCGGTTACCGTGGCAATTTTGTTTTGTTGTTGATGAAAGTTGAGCAGGGCAGGGAGGTTAATATCAGCCACGCCATCGCCATAAGTCAGCATAAACCTCTCATTGCCAATGTATTTTTGTACTTGCTGCAACCGTCCTGCAGTTTTAGTATTGGCACCGGTTTCTACCAGTGTTACCTTAAACGCTTCCGTGCGGGCGCCGTGTATCTCCACTTTATTACTGGCTACATCTATCGTAAGATCTGCATTGTGCAGAAAGTAATTCATAAAATACTCCTTGATAACATATCCTTTGTAACCCAGGCAAATAATGAATTCATTAAAGCCATAATGGCTATAGATCTTCATAATATGCCAGAGTACAGGTTTGCCCCCGATTTCTACCATCGGTTTGGGACGGGTCTCTGTTTCTTCAGAAATACGGGTGCCAAGGCCACCTGCAAAAATGACTACTTTCATAACGCGTTGCTATCCATTTAAAACTGGCCAAAATTAACTGTTTATGGCATTGGTCCTTAAAAAATAAGCATGGTCTTAACAATCTTTGTTTTTAGCTGCTTTTCACTTGTTTATCCTGTACTTTTATTTTTTATTGAAATTTTTAATGGGCATCATCCAGAAACAAAGTATCCGTTCTACTATTGGAATATCAATTGGCTTTGCCATTGGAGCCTTTAATATGCTGGTGCTTGCACCAAAAGTGCTCAGCACTGAACAACTGGGCCTTACCAGGCTGATTACAGATTTGGGCATTACCCTGGCCACCCTTTGCACCTTTGGTTCTCTGCCCGTGATTTATAAATTCTTCCCGTTCTATAAAAGCCATTTGCCGCCAAAAAAGAATGAACTGCCCTTTCTTACGCTGTCCGTTTGTTGTGCAGGATTTATCATCATGTGCACAGCAGGCTATGTTTTCAGGGGGTTGATCATTCAAAAATTCAGCGCCAAATCGCCCTTGTTTGTGCAGTACAGTTATTTTGTATACCCGTTCTGCCTTTTTTACCTGCTGTTTTTATGGCTGGAAAGTTTCAGCTGGTCTTATAAAAAGGGAGTGTTGTCAAATACTTTGCGCGAAATGGCTCCCAGGGTGTTGTTTTCCGTTTTACTACTGCTTATGGCTTTTCGGGTCATTAGTCTGCAAGTCTTTCTGGTGGCCTTTGCGCTTTCTTACCTGTTGCCGGCTGTTGTGTTGTTTAGAAACCTTCAGCAAACAGGTGAATTCACTTTTACCAGGGTCATCAGTTCTCTTACCCGCCGGTTGAAAGGTAAGATGATCAATTTTGGGCTCTTTCTCTTTGGTGCACAGTTCCTGAACTTATTATCGAAAACGGCCGACACTTTTATTATTAGCTCTAAAGCCGGCCTCGCCTATACAGCTGTGTTCACCATTGCAACCTATGTTGTTACCCTGATGGAAATTCCGCAACGCAGTATCACCTCCATCAGTATACCGGTGTTGTCTGAGTCGTGGAAAAATAAAGACCTTGGCAGCATAAAAAATATTTACACCAAGAGCGTAGCCAACCTGCTCATCATTGGCTTATCTATGTTTTGCCTCATATTGCTTAATGTGCACAACCTGGCCAGTTACTTAGGCAGGGATTATAAAGGCATTGAAATGGTGGTGTTTTTCCTGGGCTTAAGTAAATTGATTGATTTGGGTACGGGTGCTAATGCACAGATTATAGCCACTTCAAACTATTGGAAGGTCGACTTCACAACGAATGTTCTTTATACCATCATTGCCCTACCCTTGAATTATGTGTTGATTTCTCATTTTGGGCTGATGGGTGCCGCCTACTCCACATTGATCGCAATCAGTTTTTATAATGCTATGAGGTTTGGTTTTCTCTGGATTAAATTCGGACTGCAGCCATATACCGGAAAAGATTTACTTGCTATCATTTATGCAGCGGCGGCCGCTTTTGCCTGCTATTATATCCCACACCTCTCCAATATTTTTCTCGACGCTTTTATAAGAACAATGGCCTTCTGCGCACTATTTTTTCCGGCCGTCTACTTCACTGGCGTTTCCGCTGAGGTAAATGAGCTAATGAAAAAATATGTCATCTCAGTAAAAAATATTATTTTTCGCAAGTAAGTATTCTTCGGTTTTTTGCCAATGAAAATTACCCACTAACCATAGTTGTACAGGCGTTTAATGATTCCGCCCTGCGTAAAAGGTTACAACCACAAAAAGAACAGAGACACAGACACTGTGTTACAGTAATATGCTGTACACTTTTTTTTGCAATAAGTAAACCTGCTATGGATAAATTGGTGCAGTTGTTTAAAAGAACCTACCTCAGAATAAAATATCGCCGTTACGGTTGGAAGGGTGATTATAAAACCTGGAGTGAAGCGCTGGCAAACAGCACGGGTTACAGCAGCGAGGCAATTGTGGAAAAGGTAAAAGCGGCTACACTGCTGGTAAAGAGCGGGGACGCAATCTACGAGCGCGATGCCATGCTATTTGATCATATAGAGTATTCCTGGCCATTGATGGCACATCTTCTGTGGATTGCGAATAATAGTCGTTCATTAAGCATCATAGATTTCGGCGGATCCCTGGGCAGCAGTTATTTTCAGAACAGGCATTACCTGCAACAGGTTGCCGATGTTAAATGGAGTGTGGTAGAACAGCCTGGCTTTGTAAGCGCAGGCAGTGAAAGTATAGCCGATGACCAACTCCAGTTTTTTAATACTGTTGATGAAGCAATTACTAAGCGCGGTATGCACCAGGTTTTACTTTTATCCTGCGTACTTCCGTACATAGAACGTCCATATGAATTGCTCACGCAGCTGGCCGCAAAGAAATTTCAATACATCATTATAGACAATACCTACTTTAACCCGCGCCCCACCAACAGGCTAACCGTTCAGAAAGTACCACCCGTATATTATGATGCTGCCTACCCTGCCTGGTTTCTTCACTACCATCAGGTTATTGCAACACTGGCTGAAGCGTACACTTTGATTAACGCCTACAATAATGAACAGATACTTTACCTTGACGGTCAATTGCTGCAGTACAAAGGTTTTGTTATGCAACTAAAACCCCAACAAGTTAATCATCCCTCAACCTTTATCCCCTCCCCCTAATTATGGCTTATCTTATCGACCTAAAATCATTCACAGACAAACGTGGCAATCTCACGGTGATAGAAAAATCGATTCCATTTGACATCAGGCGCATATTT
>DATJGC010000651.1:0-3266 GCA_035495345.1 Chitinophagaceae bacterium
AAAAAAAGTGGCGCAGGCCATACCCGACTATTCCGGGGCTGATATTACTGCGCTGGTAGATATTGCCACTGAAGAAAAACTGGAAGCCTCTATGCAGGCAGGCAGCATACAACCCATACAAACCAAGGACCTGTTAAAGGCTGCAAAGCAACACCGGCCCACCACCGCAGAATGGTTTGCCACTGCGCGCAATTATGCGTTGTATGCTAATGAGTCTGGCCTGTATGATGATATACTCAGGTACATGAAGATAAAAAAGTAAAGGGGCTTACAAATACAACAACTATAGGTTGACGGCACCGTTGTTCAGGCTTACCTTTGCAACTAAATTTTACAGGGTGAGCGTTATTCTAGACCAGGCAAGACTTTTATTGGAACAGGGCCGTGCTAAAGATGCGGAAATAAGAATAAAAGAATTCCTGCAACAGGAGCCAGACAATCACTACGCTATTTCTCTGCTGGCGCGATGCCACTACCATCGCAAACAATTCAATGAAGGCTTACAACTAATGGCAGAAGCCATACGCCTGCAGCCCGAGGAAAGTTTCTATTATTATCTCCGTGGTTTTGGTTTTTACCAACTGGATAAACCGCAACCCGCCATTGATAGCTTACAACGCGCCACGGTGCTGAACCCATGGCATGCAGAATACTACGGGCTGCTATCGTTTGTATGGCTGGGCGAAAAAAAGTTTGAGGAAGCATTGCTGAAAGCCAATGAGGGACTGGCCCTGGAAGCCGATAACCTCACCTGCCTGAATGCCCGCTCCATGGCGCTGAACAAGATGAAGAAAACGGAGGAAGCCATGGCCACCATGCAGGATGCGCTGGCACAGGACCCGGACAGTGAGTTTACCCATAGCACCGTAGGCTGGAACCTGCTGGAAAGAGGGCGGCACAAAGAAGCGGTTGTCCATTTCCGTGAGGCCCTGCGCATCAACCCCAACATGCAAAGTGCGCAGAGTGGCTTAAAAGAATCGCTCAAGTCTGCCATACCACCGTATAAATGGCTCCTGCAATATTCATTCTGGGTAAACAACCAGGGCAAAAGGTTAAAGACGGCCATGCCCATTATTTTATACATCGTTTTTCGGTTGCTCATGGCTGTATTTCAGCAGAGTAGCAAAACCATCATTTTTGCGTGGATTCTTGCGGGCTTCTACCTCTTGTTTGTTATCGGCAGCTGGACAATGAACGCCATTGCCAATTTCTTCCTGCTCTTTCACCGAGATGGTAAATATGCGCTGAGCAATACGGAAAGATGGTCGGCCATTGCAGTGGTGAGCGCCATGACCAGTGGTTTGCTGCTGGTGGCCATATCATTTATGGAAAGCTTTGGCATCAGCAACCAGGAATTATTGCTGGCGGCCGGACTGGTACTGTTATCGCTGGCACTGCCGCTCGGGGAAATTGATTACCCAGTTCAATTTAAAAATACCGCTAAAAGGAACGTTTTCTCGCTGTTACTCATTGCGCTGGGCCTGCTTTCCCTCCTGTGTGCCCTCATTTTTCCGGCACAGGCGTTGATGATGATGGCTGTATACGGGGTGGGCTTTATCATCTACAACTGGTCGGGCATTCTCCGGTACTAATTATTTTTTCAATAATTATTGAAAAAATTGTAAATTTGTGTCGTACTAAAATTTACCAATATGAAAGTAGTTATTGTGGGTGGTGGTTTTGGCGGCCTCAGGCTGGCCAGGAAGCTTAACAATAAACCCGGGTTTGATATCACACTGTTGGATAAATTCAATTACCACCAGTTTCAGCCGCTGTTTTACCAGGTAGCCACGGCCGGACTGGATGCCAGCAATATCTCTTTTCCGCTCAGGAAGGCCTTTCACAAAAGCAAGAATGTGCGCATCCGCTTGGGTGAACTAAAAGAAGTGCACGTTGCGGAGAATAAGATCAGCACAGACAATGGCGATATCGACTATGATATACTGGTACTGGCCACCGGTGCCGGCACCAATTTCTTTGGCAACCAGCGGCTGGCTACCAATGCCTTCCCCATGAAGTCTACCATTGAAGCGCTGCAATTGCGCAATCACCTTATACAGAATTTTGAAGACGCCAGCATTGCCACTGACCCCGCGGTGAAGGAAAGCCTGCTGACGGTAGTAGTGGTGGGCGGCGGTCCTACCGGTGTGGAAGTATCCGGCGCCATCGCAGATATGCGCTCTTATGTATTGCCGAAGGATTACCCGGAGCTTGATTTTAAACAGATGAAGATTTTTCTGCTGGAGGGTTCGCCAAAAACACTCGGTACTATGTCTGAACAGTCTTCTGCGCAATCTCGCCAGTACCTGCAGAAATTAGGCGTGGAAGTACTTACAGACACCGTGGTAAAAGATTATGATGGCAAAACCGTGATGTTGTCTAACGGTAAAACCATTGAAACTACCACCGTTATCTGGGCGGCGGGTATCAAGGGTAATATCCCCGCGGGTATTCAGCCAGAGATGATTGCCAGGGGCAACCGGGTAAAGACAGACCGGCACAACCTGGTGGAGGGCAGCAGTAATGTATACGCTATTGGTGATGTGGCTTATATGGAAACACCGTTGTTTCCCAAGGGGCATCCGCAGGTGGCACAAACGGCCATGCAGCAGGCAGATACCCTGGCAGAAAATCTTATGCGTATTGAAAGCAAATCATCTATTCGTTACGAGTTTGAATATTATGACAAAGGCTCCATGGCAACCGTTGGGCGTAACCTGGCCGTGGTAGATCTGCCCAAACCAAAATTGCATTTTGGTGGATTGCTTGCCTGGCTAATCTGGATGGGCCTTCACCTGGTGCTGATTCTGGGTGTAAAAAACCGCTTCTTTGTTTTTGCCAACTGGGTATATAATTATATCACACGGGATCAATCATTACGACTGATTTTCCGCGGGGTAAGCGGCAATAAGCCAGCGCCCCTGCCAGTGAACGCAACAGAAGCCACCAGCAGCGCTCCAGCAGCATTGACTGCTGCCGGCAACCGGTAAACGATTTTTCACCAGTAATGAACCCCTACAATGCCTGGTATTTTTTTAACCGCCGCCTGGCGTAACCTGATCATGGCCAATTATGAATTGCCCGCTGCGGTTTTGCAGCCTTACCTGCCGGCACATACGGTGCTCGATAGTTTTAAAGGCAAACATTTTGTAAGCCTGGTAGGTTTTCTTTTTGATGATGTAAAGATCAAAGGCTTCAGTATTCCCTTTCATACCCGCTTTCCCGAGGTAAACCTGCGCATGTATGTAAAACATGTTTCAGCCAAC
>DATJGC010000652.1:0-8288 GCA_035495345.1 Chitinophagaceae bacterium
CCGGGTGGCGGTAGCCATTCATCAGTCGTTTTTTGGTGGCGGCAATAAGTACAATTGAAAGGGCAAATGGAAGTATCAACCCATTGATGCCGCCCGCGGCAATCAGCAACTGCCTTGGCTTGCCGATCCATACAAATACCAGGGTGGAGATAATAATAAATATGGTAATGCACCAGCGTTCATACCGGGCCAGCAAAGGATGAAAGGTTTTTAGAAACGAAACCGAAGTATAGGCGGCTCCCAGTACCGAGGAGATGGCGGCACTCCATAATACCACACCAAAAATGCGCAGTCCCGCTTCACCAGCTGCATGGCGGAAGACGCTGGCAGCCGGGTTGGCATTGTCTGGCACCACACCCTGTAACAATACGCCCAGTGCGGCAAGGAATAAGATATACCGCATAACGGTAGAAATAATAATACCACTGACAGCGCTCTGGTTGATTTTTTTGAGGCTTTCGGGGCCCTTTATGCCCGCGTCTAAGAGGCGATGGGCACCGGAGAAAGTGATGTAACCACCCACGGTGCC
Organism: Chitinophagaceae bacterium; assembly: GCA_035495345.1. Taxonomy (GTDB): domain Bacteria; phylum Bacteroidota; class Bacteroidia; order Chitinophagales; family Chitinophagaceae; genus JACMLD01. Next base: position 530 of record DATJGC010000652.1, read on the forward strand.
GCCCACCAGCGTAACAATGGCCACGCTGCTTATCTTTTCCGGAATGAGGGTGCGGTGCAGGGCTTCTAACAGTGGCGGGTGAGCGCGAAACGCAATAAATAATGTAAGGGATATTTTTACAATTCCAAGCAGCCGGGTAAACCCGTCCAGCATGCTGCCAATTTCTTTGTACCAGAAAAGCAGCAGCGCAATGCAACCGCTGATAATAGCACCCGTTTCAAAACTTACGCCGGTAAGCACGTTAAGTCCGAGCCCGCAACCCGCAATATTGCCAATGTTAAATGCAAAGCCACCCACAACAATCAGCAGGGTTAAAAAATAGCCGGCACCCGGCAATAATTGATTGGCCAGGTCCTGCGCCCTGAGCCCGCTTACAGTGAGTATCCGCCAGGTGTTGAGTTGCGCGCCGATATCCAGCAGTACCGATAACAGGATTACAAAACCCATGCTGGCCAGCAGTTGCTGTGTGAACACGGTGGTTTGTGTAAGAAAGCCGGGACCAATGGATGAGTTGGCCATTAAAAAAGCGGCGCCAATGACCGCGCCGCCCCCGCTGAATATGCGCCTGATTTTTTTGATAGTGGTATTTATTAATAATGAATCAAACTGCGCGAATGCTGATATGCTTTGCCAGCAAGGCTTCATGAATGCGTCGGGCAAAATGCAATGCCTGCGCACCATCACTGTGAATGCAAAGCGTATCGGCTTTTACCGGCACTTTCTTAGCACTTTGGGTTGTAACGGTTCCCTCCAGCAGCATTTGCAATACCTGTTCAATAGAAGCGCTTTCATCACTGATCAGCGCATCCGGCTGGCTCCTGGGTGTTAACCGGCCATCTTCCTGGTATCGCCGGTCTGCAAATACTTCATTGCGCGTGGCCAGTTGCATACCGGTGGCGGTATGAACCAGCTCGCTATTGCTGAGGCCATAAATGATCAGCGCATCATTAAAATCTTTTACTGCCTTGCAAATGGCTTCTGCCACCAGCGCATCTTTGGCCGCCATATTGTACAAGGCACCATGTGGCTTTACGTGTTGCAGCCTGGTACCATTGATCTTTACAAAAGCATCCAGCGCACCCAGCTGGTAAATCATGAGGTCATAGATCTTGACAGGAGATAAAAGCATTTCTTCTCTTCCAAAATGCGCACGGTCAAAAAACGATGGATGTGCCCCTACAGAAATACCGGCGTTTAATGCGGCATCTACCAGTTCATGCATGGTATGTTCATCACCGGCATGATAGCCGCAGGCAATATTAATGCTGCTGATATAGGGAAAGAAGGCAAGGTCGTTATCGATATGATAAGGCCATAGATGCGTGCTCTCACCCATGTCTACGTTGATATCTACTGTTTGCATACAAGTGCATTGAGGTGATCATAACAGGCGGTTTGCAAAATAGACAGATCCCTTTGCTGTGCAAAGAAAGCTTCCTCTGCCTTGGCAATGCTAATTTCTTTAAACTGGATGCAGTCGCTGGGCCGTAGTTGTGCCAACTTTGGCAGGTGGGCAGCCATTACATGGCCCAGGCGCGGATAGCCACCGGTGGTCTGGTGATCGGCCATCAGGATAATCATTTCACCATCGGGCAGCAATTGTATCGTACCAAAACTTACACCGGTAGACACCAGTTCGGTAGGTGTTTCAAAATGCAGCAAGGGACCTTTCAGTCGGTAGCCCATGCGGTCGCTAAACGGGTGAATGGTAAAATTGCTTTGCATAAATTCATCTTTGGCCGCGGGGGTTAATGCATCCAGTTCATGACCGCGTACAAAAAGAATTTCGTGGGGGAACTGGTATACACTGTTGGTAGCCGTACGCCAGGGCAAAGCGTGCACATCCTTGCCTGCCTTCATCAACGCCGGAAAATAAATGGTGCTTTCCTTGCTGATCAGTTCATCTCCTTTCTCCAGTTTTCTGCCCGCATAACCGCCGGCGGCGGCTTTGAGATTGGTACTGTAACTGTTGAGCCATTCATCAACGGAGAAGCCGCCATGGATGGCAATATAACAACGGGCACCCCATTGCAATCGCGGAAAATGGAGTATGGTGTTTTTGCGGATAAGCAATGGCTGGCAGAGGGGCAGCGGCTGATCATTCAGTGAAGGGGAAAAATCAGCACCGCTGATGCAGATCAGGGCGTTTTGTTCAAACAATAGTTGCGGACCCGGAAAATGCATTTCCAGCACGGCCTCCTGTACTGCATTGCCCACCATCATATTCGCCAACTGCGCGGCGTACCGGTCCATGGCGCCCCCGCAGTTGATGCCAAGGCTGCCATAACCATAACGCCCCAGATCCTGCATGGTATCCAATAAACCTGGCTTTATAACGGAGATGCTCATGTGATAATAATAAATAGGTTTGCTGGCGGTTTGGCTTATTGGGTGATATGCCCCTGCTCCTGCGCTGCCAGTACATAAAATTCTTCTTCGCTGACAGCATAAAATTGTACCCGGTCGCCTACCCGTAAACGCACCAGTTGTTCTCCCCTTGCATTGAACTGCGGCAAAGGTGTTCTGCCGATGATATGCCAGCCGCCCGGACTATCAAGCGGATAAATACCTGTTTGTGCACCAGCAATGCCCACGCTGCCCGCCATTACCTGCACCGGTTTTGGTTTACGCGGTTTTACCAGCGCTGCAGGCAAGGTGGCCATATAAGAGAAGCCGGGCAAAAAGCCAATGGTAAATACCCGGTATACATGGGCACAATGCAGGTTTACCAGTTCCTGGGCCGACAAATTTTTCTCATCCGCCATTGTGGCCAGATCTGGAGCAAACACCGGCGCATAACATACCGGTATGCGAATAACCTGTTGGGGCGTCTGCGGCTGAACGGTAGATTTTTCAAAAGCCTCGGTCAGTTTTGCAGCCACCCATTCAAAGATGCTGCTGGCAGGTTGATACTGTTGTTTAATAAGCACCGGATCATACAACACGGTGAGTGAGCTGTAGGCTACTATTATATCCCGCTGCCCGTGAAAACTTTGCAGTAGCATCCACTGTTGCATGGCGATGATCTTATCATTCAAATGCTCGTCAATAATATTACCGAGGCTGATGGTGGCCGCAGCATCACCCAATGGATATATTGTATAAGGTAGTTGCAATAACCTGTTTATTGGTTGAAGTTAATTTTTTTTAACAAATTCTACTTTTGCATTTAATGCAGGAGGCTGTATGTAGCCAGGCGATTGCACAAACCGCGCGGTTGCACAATGGTTGATGTAAGACCGAAAAATGGACTAAAACCCTTTAATGCAAGCCTGTTGTAAACTGTTGTAAGACATTCGCCCACCGGGTACCAATTTGCTCATTTCGCCGTTATACACTAAACTTGCACGCCATTAGGGCAGTTAGAAACCGATATATTTTATGTTATGGCTAAGAATTTATTGATAGTGGAGTCGCCGGCGAAAGCCAAAACAATTGAAAAAATCCTGGGCGAAGATTTTGAGGTGAAGAGCTGTTATGGCCATATCCGCGACCTTGAAAAAAGCGAGATGGGTATCGATCTTAACAATCATTTTGAGCCACGGTATATTGTACCGGAAGAAAAACAAAAGGTGGTAAAGGAGCTGAAGAGCATTGCAAAAAAAAGTGGCGAAGTATGGCTTGCATCGGATGAGGACCGTGAAGGTGAAAGCATTTCATGGCATTTGGCCGCCGTACTGGGGCTCGATCCAAAAACCACCAAGCGTATTGTCTTTCATGAAATTACTGCCCCTGCCATAAAGAAAGCCGTACAGAATCCGCGTACTATTAATATGGACCTGGTAAACGCGCAACAGGCAAGGCGCATATTGGATCGCATTGTGGGTTTTGAACTCAGCCCGGTTTTATGGCGTAAGATAGGCATGCAAAGAAGCCTGAGCGCCGGCCGCGTACAAAGTGTGGCCGTAAGATTAATAGTAGAAAGAGAACGTGAAATCAATAATTTCACCGCGGTTAGTACTTATAAAGTAGAAGCATTTTTTATTGCCGATGACATCAACGGTAAAAAAATAACTTTTAAAGCAGACGGTCCTGCAAAACTGAGCAGCAGTGAAGATGCCGCCAGGTTTTTGGAAAGCTGCAAAAACGCCAAATACACTGTCAGCGATATTACCGTAAAGCCGGCCCGTAGAACGCCTGCGGCACCATTTACCACTTCTACCCTTCAGCAGGAAGCAAGTCGCAAACTTGGCTATTCCGTAAGCAAGACCATGCTGCTGGCGCAGAAACTGTATGAAAGCGGTAAGATTACCTACATGCGTACAGACAGTGTAAGCCTGAGCGATACCGCTGAAGAAATGATCCGCAACGAGGTGAAAAGCTCTTATGGTGATCAGTATTACCAGCCCCGCAAGTTCAAAAACAAAAACGAAAGCGCGCAGGAAGCACACGAAGCTATCCGTCCAACGTATATGGATAGTCGCACAGTAGAAGACAGCGATCTCCGCCGCCTCTATGAACTGATCTGGAAACGTACCATTGCCAGCCAGATGAGCGATGCAGAATTTGAAAAGACCACCGCCAAGATTGATATATCTACCAATAAAGACCAGCTGACTGCCAGCGGTGAAGTGATGAAGTTTGATGGTTTTCTGAAAGTGTACCTGGAAGGAAAAGACGACGATGAGGAAGAGGAAGACAAAGACACCGAAGGCATGCTTCCTCCGTTGAAAGTGAAACAGGCACTGGAGTTCAAGGAAATGCTGGCCACTGAGCGTTTTTCGCGCCCCGCGCCAAGATATACGGAAGCATCTCTGGTGAAAAAACTGGAAGAACTGGGCATTGGCAGGCCGAGTACCTACGCCCCTACTATCTCAACCGTGCAGAAAAGAAATTATGTAGAAAAAAGAGATAAGGAAGGAACGCCGCGCAGCTTTAACCTGCTGCGTCTCAGTCCGGCCAATGAAATTGTAAAGCAAACCGAAACAGAAAATACCGGCGCAGAAAGAGGTAAACTTTTTCCCACAGATTTGGGAATGGTGGTAACCGACTTTTTGAAACAGCATTTTCAAAGCGTAATGGATTACAGCTTTACCGCTGAGATTGAAGAAGAGTTTGATAAAGTAGCCGAGGGTAAGATGGTCTGGAGCAAGATGCTGGAAGATTTTTACAAGCCCTTTCACGCCAATATTGAGGTAACGCTTGAAACGGCCGAACGGGCAAAGGGAGAAAGGGTATTGGGCACAGACCCTGCCACGGGCAAGCCGGTTACGGCCCGCATGGGCCGGTACGGACCCATGGTACAGATTGGTGCGCAGGCACTGGAAGAAACGGATGAAAAGCCGCGTTTTGCCAAACTAAAAAATACCCAGAGCATTGAAACCATTACACTGGAAGATGCCATGGAATTGTTTAAGCTGCCCCGTAACCTTGGTCAGTTTGAAGATAAAGATGTAACGGTGAACATTGGTCGCTTTGGCCCTTACATTGCCCATGATGGCAAATTTTACTCACTCGGCAAAGATTTCGATCCTTATACCATCAGCCTGGACGAAGCATCGCCCATTATAGCAGAAAAAAGAACGGCAAAGGAACAGCGTACCATCAAGGTGTTTGAAAAAGAAAAAATTCAATTGCTCCGCGGCCCCTATGGCCCGTATATAAAACAGGGATTGCGTAATTATAAACTCAGCAAAGAACAACAGGAGAAAGTGGCCGATCTTACCATTGAAGAAGTAAAAGCCACCATTGAAGAATTGAAAGCCAACCCGCCAAAGAAAAGTTTCCGCAAGAAAAAGGCAAGCTGATAATTGAAGGCAGCATCAAACCTACCTGTTAATGCCCTTTGCGCTTGTGGTAACACTACACGCAAAGGGCTAAGAAACAGGCCAATCCCCAGCTGTGGATAATTTTCATTAGTTGAAATCATTTACACCTACGAAATTTAGGCAGTTAAACAGCAATACATCATTACCCGCTGCCAGTAGAATGCAGCAAAGATGCGCACCCCTTTTGCTGTTAACATTACTGCATGGAAGAAACAAAAGAGATATCAGCGCTTTTTCATTTAATAGATGATCCGGATGAAGAAGTCTTTACATCGGTGAGTGACCGTATCATCTCTTTTGGCAAAGGCATCATTCCCAACCTTGAAAATCTTTGGGAAAATACGCCGGTAGACAGCATACAGGAACGCATTGAATTGCTGATACATCGCCTGCATTACCGTGACCTTACAGAGGAATTCAACCACTGGAAATCATTACCCGAGCCTGATCTGCTGAGCGGCGCCATACTGGTGGCCAAGTACCAGTACCCGGAGCTGGTAACCACCACCGTATATGCTGAAGTTGAAAAAATGCGCCGGAATATCTGGCTTGAACTGAACAGTTATCTAACCCCGCTTGAACAGACCAATGTTATTACTACCATTCTGTATAATTATTACAATTTAAAAGGGAACGAAATAAAATACAATGAACCCAATGAGTTCCTTATCAACAAGGTGCTGGATGGCAAGCGGGGCAATGCAATCTCCAATGGTATCATTTACTTAATACTGGCAGAGTTGCTGGATGTGCCCATCAGGGCCATCAATATCCCCAGGCAATTTATCCTGGCATATTTTGATGTGGATTACAACTGGCAATTACCTTCCAACCCTTCGCACAAAATCCAGTTTTATATTGACCCTATGACGGGTAATATCTTTACCCATAAAGATGTGGAGACTTACCTCAAGCGGATTGCGGTTTCTTCTACCGCATCTTATTTTAAACCGATGAATAAAAAGAAGATTATCCGTTTTCTTTTGCAGGAATTTGCAAAATGCTTTACGGATGATAAGACGGAATACAAGCGGCAGGAATTGTTGATACTGGCCGATAGCATTGATGATACTGAATTACCCCCCACTCCTCCCGAAGTGTAATGTTTGCCTGAAAATCCCGTATATTTATTGAGGCATTTTTCGCTATCCCTTCTGAATGCCGGCGCTGATTAGTTGCAACCAACAAACAGGAATACCTGTTTACCCTGTTGCCATCTTAACCTTTACATATGAACATTGCTATTCAAAAACTGATTGAACTTGCAAAAAATGAAGTGGGTACCCGCGAAGGGGCCATCAACAACACCGGTGCGCGCATTGTAGAATACCAGGGTGCCACATGGCTGGCCCCCGGTCCCTGGCCCTGGTGTGCGGCATTCATTGCCTGGCTGGTGCGCGAGTTGTTAGAAGACGAGCAGGTGCGTGACTACCTGAAAGTGTATTTTAAAAGAGCTGCACTTAGTTTTGCGGAAGCAGACAAGGTGCGTTGCAGGGATGCCACTGCTTTTGGCTGGGAGAAATGGGCCAGGACAAACGGTTTCCAGGTACTGGGAGAGCAAACACTGGCCAAGGCCGGTGATATTGTAGTCTTTGATTTTTCTCATATTGGACTGGTGATAGAAGACCAGCCTTCCATCTCGGCAACCATCAAAACCATTGAGGGCAATACCAATGGCAAAGGTGAACGAGATAGTACAACCGGTGATGGCGTTTGGATGAAGGAACGGAATCATACACTCACAAAATCATACATCCGCATTTTTACTTCTTAGTCTTTTTACGCACTGTTATCCGAGAAGCTACCGCTGCTTTCTGGTAATCTTGTACAGTTGCTGCGTATAAATCTGCTGCAGATTGGCGCTGGCTGTTTACCTTGCAGCAATATTTTTTTCATGCAGCCACGCATTCTTATTCTCGGCGCGGGTAAATCCGCCACCAGTCTTATCAGCTACCTGATCAAAGAGGCAGCTGCGGAACAATGGCAGGTAA
>DATJGC010000653.1:0-6420 GCA_035495345.1 Chitinophagaceae bacterium
GTCCAGCCACCAAAGCTGCGCACCACTTTCAGGCTTTCCACAATGTCTTCAAACTGGTAGTTGTTGGGCCGGTAGTACGCTTCATAAATATGTTTGCGTGCGCTGTTGGTGCTGACACGGATGCTGTTCAGTCCGGCTTCGCAAAGGGCGCGAACAGCATCTGGTTTTGAGCCGTTGGTATTTATATTGATACTGCCCCGCGGCGTGTGTTTGCGCATTTCAATGATAGCAGCGCGGATGGTCTCCCACATGAGCAGTGGTTCTCCTTCACAACCCTGGCCAAAAGATACAATGGGGTAGGGCGCGGTAGCAAGGTGTGGCACGGTAAATTCTACTATTTCTTCTGCCGTGGGTTTAAAGGTGAGGCGGTCCTGGGTAGAAGGAATGGTTTCTTCCTGCGGCTGAAAAGAAATGCAACCGATACAATTGGCGTTACAGGCCGGTGAGGTAGGCACGGGGCATTCCCATCGCGCCAGCGAAAGATTGCGGGCAGCGGGGCAATGATAAGTAAGGCAGCAATTGTTCATGAGGTGTTTCACCAACCGGTTGTGCGGGTAGGCTTCCAGCAGGTGCGCGGTACCGGAGGTAATTTTTGCGGCATCATAACCGGCAGATTCCTGTCGCACATCCTGTTCTATCCTTACTGCCGGTACATAAAAGCCATCATTGTACCAGCCGGCGGCCGTATAACAAAACAGTGGCAGGGTGGGTGCGTCCGGGGCGGTTTCGTAGGCAGCAATATACAGCCCGGTATGTGCGGGGGGTATAAAGGCGGCCACGGCCCATCCTTTTTCGCAAAGGCGCATATCGCCGGTTTCTACATCAATGCCAATACCCCTGCGGCCAGGCAGTTCATAGAGCGAACCGCCTTCTGGCAGTGCTATCCAGTCGGCCGGGTCAACAGGATAGGCATCCCATCCACTACGACCGGTGGCATAAAGGCTGTTGTCTTCAAAAATATTTCCCTTTCCGTCTGAGTACAGGATGTACGGCGTCATTTGCTAGCGGCTTTGTACCCGGTGCAGTTGCAGCAACCAGGCACGTTTAAGTGCCGGGGACTGCCTGCTGCCTCAGGTTTTCAAATAATGCCTGCAAAATTCGTGAATTTGATCCAGTTCTTCGAATTGAAGATTTTGACGCAGCGGAAACTGGTATTTCCGGTTGTCTGAAGTGTTGATGGTAATCTCATCATACCGGACGTCTATATGGTTGATGCGCGACCAGATAAAGAACTCACTTGAAGGAAGTCCTGAGATAGTAATGCCGATATGGTTAAACTTCACCAGTTCTTCATCGCCAATGGTTTTCTCGCAGTACAATAGCCAGCCATAAGCGGCACTTACTAGTAAAAGCACCGTGGCCATTATATAATTAGCCTCAGTAAACAGCAGGGCAGCGGCACCCAGAAAGATAATGCACTCAATAAAGCGGAATACCATGTTCATGGTGGGCAGTTCTACAGCCAGCTGCCGGTTGGTAAACACCACTACCAGTATATCCAGTCCAACAAATAGCTGGCACCAGAAATAAAGATGGTTGAGTACCGGTTGCTGCAACTGGTGAATAGCATTTACCAGTACCAGGAGGCCGGCAATAAAGTGAAAGAAGCGTCCCATGCGTTTAAGGTTTTCAAAAGCAGGGTGTACAATGCTAATGGCAAGCCCGTTCATAGAAAGTTTTTGTGAAGATGCACCGGCGGTTAAAATCCATACCGGATTTTAAAGCGCCGCCATTTTTAGCTTTTTCTTATTGATCTGTCTCAGCAGTGGCGGTGGTTTGTGCGCTTGCTGCCAGTTGCTGGCGGCAAAACTGGTTAAACTCGTCTTCATCGGCCTCGCCTTCTTCTTCAATGGTTTCGCGCTGCAGCAGGCGGTTGTTTTTAAAATCGAGCGTGAGCACATCATCCTTCAGCACTACATTGTTCAGGTCGCTCCACTGGTAGCGCCGGCGAATCAATGTATTAATGGTAATGCAGGCAGCGCTGAAACCCACTTCCAGCGGCATTTTTGCCTGTCGCTCAAAAAGACCCATCAGTGCAAAGGGAATAAACAGCCAGGGGAGGTAGGGCATGGTTACCCAGCCAATGGCAGCAATAAACAGTGCGCTGCTGTAGAAGACCGTGGCGCCGGTTTTTTTATGCCGGTAAAAATTCCATCCGGCAATGATGGCAATGGCAATGCCGCCAAATAGGTAGCTGATCTTTATATTGTCTGAGAAATACTGCTCGCGCAAAAATAGCAAGACGGAAATGCCGAGTAGCAGGAGGGAAAAAGTATCTATGTACTTGCGACTTGTATTTTTTAACGTAACAACAAAGGGGTACACCATGGGTTAAAGCTGCGTTGCAATAATTACAAATTAAGCCTGCAAAGATAGCAACTGCCGTTGCAAGTAGGGGCGCTTGCGTTAGAGCAGTGAGAAAAGTTGCGGGTAAAAAAACAGGATTAGCTGTTGCTCGCCAGCAGTAAGTTGCAGAGTTTCCAGAGCAGGCGGGCGCCTACATTGGCATCCAGCTCTGTATCACCGGTGCCTACTTCGCTCAGATCAAAACCAATCAGTTTGCGGCCGCTGCGCAATAACTGGCGCAGAAGGTAATAGGTTTGTTCTATTTCAAGTCCTCCCGGCACCGGTGTGCCGGTAGATGGGCAGAGCTTGGGGTCTAGCCCGTCTATGTCAAAGCTGAGGTATACATTCTGTGGCAGGTGCGTGATAATTTCATCGGCCACCTGTTTCCAGGTTTGTCCTTCAAACTGGCGTTCTTTCAGCTCATGATCAAAATAAGTGACCACGCGGTAATTGCTGCTGCTGATGTATTCCCATTCTTCATCGCACAAATCGCGCACGCCCACCTGTACCAGTTTTTGAATGGCGGGTATTTCGTTGAGGGCATTGTACATAATGCAGGCATGGCTGTAGGAAAAGCCTTCATAATTTTTGCGCAGGTCTGCATGCGCATCAATCTGCAGAATACCAAATTCTCCGTATTTCTCTCCAATGGCTTTAAAATAACCCAGCGGCGTGCTATGGTCTCCACCTACCAGGCCTACCAGTTTTCCTTTTGATAAGAGGTCCTTGGTTTGCTGGTACACCCAGTTGTTGAGATAGATACCGCCTTCGTTTATTTCCTTCATGCTCTTGGTCATGAAGCTGTTCTTTTCTACTATCTCTCCTTTGGAAATATAATCTATATAGAGTTCTGCTTCCTTGCGCAGGTAATCACTTTTCATGAGCACCTTTTTATCTGCGGGGCGCATGTAAAAGCCTTCTTTCCATCCATCACGTACATCAGCATCAAAAATGTCTACCTGTAATGCGGCCTTGCAGATATGATCACTGGCGCGAGCTGTACCGGCGCTGCTGCTAACAGTTACTTCCCATGGCACGGGGAGCAGCACCACCCTGGATTCTTCTTCTGTAAAAGGCAATCCAAAAATATTATTGTTAGGATTGCCGGCCCGGTTGGGGTCAAATTGAGAAAGGTCTGCCATGTTGTAGTATTCTTGTAGTAAACGCTGCGCAAGTTAACGCAGTATATTATAGAAGCAAAATATTGCCGCTGCGTTGCAGGTGCAGCAACTAACACTTGTTATAATTTATTTCAAAACTGTTAAACTTTTGTGCGCGTGGAGAGTTGTTAGCATGGGCGGCCCTTGCGCCGCTACAGTTCATTGCCGGTTTATGCCAGATAGTTGCTGACATCCTGCGCAAACACTTTTTTTTGGCCTAATTTTACACGCGAAAATTGACGTATGAAGAAGACCCATATTGTAATCCTTGTTTTTATTGCCGCAGCAATTGCCGTGCTGGTGAGTTATACCGGCAACCTTACCACCTATGAAACGGTGGCCTCTGCCCGGCAGAAGGAAGGCAAATTTGTGCGGCTGATAGCCAAGGTAGACAAGCGCCATCCCGTAGAATATGACGCTGCAAGGGATCCCAATTACCTGACGTTTACCGCCATTGATACGCTGGGCAATACCACAAGGGTAGTGTTCCGCAACTCAAAGCCACCAGACTTTGAAAAAAGCGAGCGCCTGGTACTAAACGGCAAAATGCAAAACGGGCAGTTTGAGTGCAAGGACATGCTGATGAAATGTCCTTCCAAATACAAAGATGATCCGGCTGTAATGAAGAAGAACCTCACCATCACCAACTAATCCTGCACATGAATTTTATTGGCGAACATCTTTTGCCCGGACAGTTGGGCCATTTCTTTGTCATCCTGTCTTTTATTGCCTCGCTGATAGCCACCGTGGCTTACTTTAAAAGCACCAATGCGCTGTTGCCGCAGGAGGCGCTGAGCTGGAAGAAGCTGGCGCGTGCCGCATTCATCACTGAATGTTTTTCGGTTTTCAGCGTGTTCATCATCATCTATTACATCATTGCCACGCACAAATTTGAATATACCTATGCCTGGAACCACTCCAGCAGGGCCCTGAGCGCCAAGTATCTTTTTAGCTGTATCTGGGAAGCACAGGAGGGCAGTTTTTTACTATGGACCATCTGGCATTGCGTGTTAGGACTGGTGCTGATGTTCCGCGCAGGTAAATGGGAGGCGCCGGTAATGACGGTAATCAGTTTTGCGCAGGTTTGCCTGGCTACCATGATCATTGGACTGTATTTTGGTCATACCCGTGTTGGCATCAACCCGTTTTTGCTGGTAAGGCAACTGGAAAACATGCAGAATGCGCCCATCTTCAGCCGGCCCGATTACCTGAGTATACCCATGATGCAGGACGGGCAGGGATTGAATCAACTGTTGCAGAATTACTGGATGGTGATTCATCCGCCGGTATTGTTTCTTGGTTTTGCCTCTACCATTGTTCCCTTTGCCTATGCCATGGCCGGGCTTTGGAAAAAAGAATATACGGGCTGGACAAAAGTTGCCCTGCCCTGGACCCTGTTTTCTGCGGGCATTTTAGGACTGGGTATTATGATGGGTGCCGCCTGGGCCTATGAGTCACTTACCTTTGGCGGATTTTGGGCCTGGGACCCTGTAGAAAATGCATCGCTGGTGCCCTGGCTGGTAATGGTAGCCGGGCTGCACACGCAGGTGGTCTACAATGCCACCGGCCATTCATTGCGGGCCACCTACCTGTTTTTTATCTTCTCCTTTTTCCTGATTCTTTTCTCTACGTTTCTTACCCGTAGCGGTGTGCTGGGCGAAAGTTCCGTGCATGCCTTTGTTGAGAATGATATGAACTTTCAGCTGATTTCTTTTATGGCGGTATTTTTTGTACCCGCGCTTATTTTGTATGGAATCCGGTACAAAGAAATACCCCATATCATAAAGGAAGAAAGCTCTTACTCAAGAGAGTTCTGGATGTTTATCGGTTCATTGGTGTTGTTTCTTGCTGCGCTGGTAATTATCTGGCAAACCTCGTTTACGCCCATTTACAACAAGCTGGCTGGCAAGAATACCGCCATGCCCGAAGACCCTGAATTTGCTTACAATAAGATCCAGATTTTTGTGGCAGTGGTACTGGGTATACTTACGGCCATTGGCCAATACCTGCGCTACAAAGACACCCCCAGGAAAATCTTCCTGCAAAAGATAGGCCTGCCCACGCTGGTGGCCCTGGTGATTGCGTTGCTGATTAGTTTTTTAGGCGATATACATTATTACAAACAGGGTTATGGCTACCTGGGCGCCATACACCTGGCCATCTTTGCCAGTGTGTACGGAATTGTGGCCAATGCGGTGTATATGTGGACGGGCCTGAATGGTAAACTGAAGGCAGCGGGCGGTTCCATTGCGCACCTTGGCTTTGGCCTGATGCTGCTGGGTATCTTAATCTCGTCTGCCAAAAAAGATGTACTCTCCAAGAACAATGGCATACTGCTCAATTTTGCGCCGGAAACAAAACAAGACCCTACAGAAAACCTGACGCTGATCAAAGGCCTTCGTACAGATATGGGTCGCTACTGGGCTACCTACCAGAACAAAGACAGTACGGGTCAGCGTGGCAATATCACTTATTTTAAAATAGATTTTGAACACAAGACCAGCGGTGAAAAATTTACATTGTACCCCAACTTTATAAAAGCTACCAAGGGGCAGGAAGGTGTTTCCGGTAATCCGGACTCAAGACATTACTGGAACAAAGACATCTTTACGTATGTAAGCGCCACCAGTCTTGATGATGATGACGATACAGCGCAGTTTCGCAAACACAGCATCCGCATTAAAGACACTATTTTTTATTCAAGGGGCTTTATGGTGCTGAACAATGTAAGCATCAACCCTGCAGGTACCAAGCACAGCATAGCGCCCAATGACACACTGATTGTAGCAGACCTCAGCATCTTCTCCGCAGACAGCATGCGTTACCGCAGCACACCTGCCATCTACTGGAAGGGTAATGATTCAAGATTTATTTTTGATACTGTATTTGCGCAGGGCCTGGCCGTTGGTTTTAC
>DATJGC010000654.1:0-8975 GCA_035495345.1 Chitinophagaceae bacterium
GCATAATCCATTTGTTCCATAAAGGCCAGCTCATACCGTATGGCGGCGGCTATCTTTTCTGGTATGCCTTGGGGATAGCGTTGCCGCGCACCCTCCCATGCAAGCCAGGTAAGCTCTTCCTGCGGGGTTCTTCCATGGCTGGTAATTTCTTCCGGGTACTGGTATTGCAGCTGGTCTAACGAAAACCTGCATTCTTCTGCCAGTTCTTTTGCGCGATGTATGGCCGCCGGGTATTGCCTGAAGAGACGCAGCATTTCTGCTTCCGGTTTTAAATAGCGTTCTGCGTTTAGGTGTAACCGGTAGCCTGCCGTAAAAATGCTGCATTTTTCACGAATGCAGGTCACAACGTCCTGTAATTGCCGGCGTTCCGGATGATGATAATGTACATCATTGGTAGCCAACAGCGGAACGGATAAAGTGGTAGCAAGCGCTTCCAGCCTGTACAGTTGTTTGCTATCATCTCCCATATACCTGCGGGTAGCGGCCAGTTGCAACTGAAAGCCAAAAGCTTCACGGTATTCCTGCAATGCTTCTACAAATGAAGAAGGGAACTGAAAATTGGCATCCAGTTGTGCTGGCGGAATTACTATCCACTGAATGCCGCTGCCTGCACTATAGATATCTGCTTTGTACAAAAGGCAATCGCCTTTTTCTGTACGTAAGTTGCCGGCAGATAAGAGGGCGCTTAATTGTGCGTAGGCTTTTTTATCGGTTGGATAAGCCAATAGTGAAGGGCCATCCTGCAGGTCTATGCGGCAGCCGGGCAAGAGCCGGATGCCTGATTTTTTTGCCGCCGTATGGGCACGTACAATACCTGCAAACGTGTTTCTATCGGTAATGCCAATACTTCCATAGCCTAAGAGTGCAGCCTGCTCTACCAGTTCTGCGGGGTGAGAGGCGCCACGTAAAAAACTAAAATTGCTGGTTACCTGTAATTCTGTGTACAACATAGCGGGGCATTTATCAGGTAAAAAAACCATGGAGAAACCATTGTACGGGCCGGCTGGTATCATAGTGACCGGATCTGAATAACCAGAAACGTTCTCCTTTTTCATTTTCTACGGCATAGTAATCACGGTGTTCTCCTTCCTGCAACCACCACTCCTGTTCTATGCGTTCAGGGCCGTCTGCTTTTACAATGCTGTGCAGGATACCCTGGTAGCGGAAAAGCATGGGAGGATAATCAGGAATGGGCGCTGTTACCATAATGACAGCAGGCTGGGGCAATAAATGCAGGGGCCTTGGCAGCTGTTGCCTCCAATGGCTGGAAGGGGCTTCCTCCAGTGCCGCCGCCGGTTTAAATGAACGCTCTGGCCAGTAATGTTCCTCCGGAAGATAACGGTGAACAATATGCGCACCCAGCTTACCCGTTAACCTGTCTATAAGTTCTGCAAGGCGTATATCATTCATGCCGCCTGCGGCCTCCCAGAGAGATTCCTGCGCAGCCTGCTGTTCTTCTACCAGGGGCGCTTCCAGTATAAAAAGTTCTATGCCTTCTGCAGGCTCTATGCTGTCTATTTTATTGCAGAACAATGCAAACAGGTGGGCCGCATGGCATGAAGCGCGGTGTGTGCCAATAGAAACACGCATTATTTTTCCGTCTGTGCGGTAGCAAATAAAGGCGGCCTGTCTAAGTCCTTTCTGTTCACGGTACAATCGTTTACAGAGGGTATCCAATAATTTTTGCAAAGCAATTTCTATACCGCCACGCGTGGCAATGGGTTCAAGGCATGGCAATCTTTCCTGGAAGGCTGCCGGCGGATAAAGCGGCGTTATCAACTCTTCCACCCTGCCAATGGCCTGGTCTAACCTTAACAAACATTCTTTACCAAAGCGCCTGCGGAGGGCGGTTCTGGGCATATGTACAAACTGCTGTATTTGTTGCAATCCCAGTTTATGCAACAAAGCAGTGGTATCTGTTGAGAGGCGAAGCGCTTCCGGCGGAAGGGGCATCAATGCTTCTATGTGTTTGCCCGAAGGCAATGCCTGTACATCTTTGCCGCACCTTGCCAGGGCCCAGGCAGCACCAATGGTATCGGCCATGGCTAAGCGCAGTTGAAAGCCTTTGGCTGCAAACTTTTCTTTGATGGCCGCCAGGTAGCATTCATCGCCTCCCCATAAATGGGCGCAGCCGCTGGCATCAAACAATAACCCGTCAGGGTTGTCTACCGCCACCACAGGTGTAAACCGAATACAAAAATGGGCCATCTTATGCAGGAGTTTGGGTACAAGCCCGGGGTCATCATCTATCACTTCCAATGCACTGTACATGGCTCTTGCATCCGCCACCACCGTTCCCGCCCCCATGCCCATGCGTTCAGCCAGTAGATTAGCGGCAGTAATGACCTTACGGCCATGTATAGCCGCTGCTACCACAAAAGGTGCTGCAGCCAGTGAAGGCTGTCGGCTGGCCCAGTAATCTGTTACCAGCCAGGGAAAATAAATGGCTACAAAACGCTTTTGCATATCACCCGGTTTTCTTCTGCTGTTCTGGTATAAGGGCGGCACGCTTGTAAACGGGACGGCATTTGCCATTCACCCATTCTACCTGCCAGCTGCCGGGGCGGCCATGCCTTACTTTTAATAAATTTACTTGCCACCTGGGATGACCAATGCCGGGCAATTCATCTATGTTAGAGGAAGGAAGTGGATTGATCTGCCAACGCGTAACAGAAGCGGTGGTATTTAATTGCGCAATATCTGCGCGAAGGATAAATGCCGTTACCTGGCTTTTTTCTACCGCCAGTTGCAATCGGCGGGAAAGCATAAAATCCAGGTTTTTGATGTCTGCTACTACTGCTGCCAGCGCACCGCAATGCAATGCTTCTTCTGTTGCCCACAACCTGTCTTTCTCCTTTTGCAGATCAATAAAGATTACGCGGTGCGGTGCAATACCATATTGTTGAAGCGCCGGCGGAAATACCTGTTCATTGCGCCTGATCCACAAAACGGGCAATTGCTCCTGCATAACATGCCCCACAATACCCGCTACAAAGCCCGCTGTAGCAGCTGCAGCAGGCGCGCCACTGCTCACAAATTCATGTAATACACCCAACGGAAAAGTTTTGCCAGGAAATGCGTTGTTAATGATGCCCAGCCCTGCATCCGGCCCTGTATGTTGCCTGGCGGGTTTAAAACCCTGCATCAGCAGCACCTCCTGTTGCAGCCGCAAGAAAATATCTGCACTGGCCGTTTTCATAATGTTGACAATGCAATTTTACTAAATTATTTAGCAAATTAAAAATGTATTTTATATTTACGGAAGCAGGTGGATTAACCGTTGTGTTTCAGTAAAATACACATGGGCACCGCCATACCCTTTACACAAATGCGTAGGCGGCGGCTGCAATACCTGTTTCCGGTAATCTACCTGATGGCATTATAAACATGCTTTTTTGGCATATTCTCTGCGCCGCATTTTTTGTTCACGGGTCAGCAGGTATGCACTACCTTGTAGCAATTCTGCTGTTAAACCAGTTGTATGCGGTATACGGACAATAACCTCACAGCGCAGGAAGCCAACGAGATTTTACGTTTGATGGGTCAGCGTATCAAAGCACAACGACTTTCAAAAAATCTTTCACAGCTTGCATTGTCAAAGCAAATGAACATTCAGAAAGCCAGTCTTTCACGTATAGAATCTGGTAAGATGAACATTAAAGTTTATTCTCTTCACCGCCTGGCAATGGCGCTCCATACCCATGAATCTGCATTGCTCGCCAAACTGGATCATGCAGATGCACATTCATATGAATCGCTGGTATTGCTACAGGCCCAATACCGGCGGTATGGTGACACGCTTACCGGCCTGCAAAAAGAAATACAGGAACTTTTTGCTTCTATTGCAGCTACCAAAGATTTCAGGCAAAGAGCCAGCCTGCATATCATATTGTCAGAAACCTTTGCTAAACGCACCGCCTTGCTGCAGAAGTTGAAGTCGGTCACCGATGCCATGCACCTTCATGAACGCCCCTGATGCAACGCTTTTTGTCCCTCTCAGGCCCTAGACCGGGGCCAGACGTTTGTGCTGGCCGGTTTTTGGAAAATAAAGCCATTCATTTAATTTTACGCCCGTGCTTTGGCCATGAATGGTCAGCCACGGGATGTAGCGCAGCCCGGTAGCGCATCACGTTCGGGACGTGGGAGTCGCTGGTTCGAATCCAGTCATCCCGACCAAAGACCCTTCTGACAATATTGTTAGACGGGTCTTTGTTTTCTCTGCAGCAACCGTTCAGCAAGTGTAGTTGTGCGCAGCAGTTTACCAATACCACTACAACCCCAGCACTTGATTAGCACTAATATGTATATGCACTCATTAAATGAATAATTTAAAAAAATATATTCACTCTGTTACAGATTTTTCAGACCAAAGTTGGGTCATTTTATCTCACTGTCTGTCAGAAATACAATGTAAAAAAAACGAGCCTTTATTGAAAGAAGGACAAATCTGCAACTCAATTTTTTTTATAAGTTCGGGCGCTTGCAAGTCATGCTATAACCTGGATGGAAAGGAAATCAATACCGCCTTTTATTTTGAAAACGATTTTGCCACTAATATCAAGAGCCTGCGAGCATCCTCAAAATCAGCATACAGCATTAAGGCCCACGAGAAAACCAAAGCTATAGTAATTGACAAAATAAAACTTTTAGACGCGTACAAACAATCTCACCAAATTGAAACTTTTGGGAGAAAGATCTTAGAACTAATAATGGCAAAACAGGAAGAACATGCCAACAGCTTCAAACTCTTAACCCCAAAACAAAGATTTGATGCATTAGTATCGGAACATCCCGATTTTCTCCAGAGAGTATCCCTGACGCAAACAGCCTCTTATTTAGGCATCAGCCGCGAAACAGTAAGCCGGTTTCGTGCTATGAAGTGAATTTTGTGATTTTTGACGCAGGTGGGCGATTTTCTAAATCTCCAACTTTGCGTACAAATAAAAACTATCACAAATGAAAAATGCAGTTTTAATACAAAAGTTTATTGAAGAAATCTGGAATAAACAGTCGTTTGAAATGCTTGATGACTTTTTACATCCGGCGTTTGAAGATCATTCCTTATTGCCAATTCTTTCTCCTGACAAAGAAGGACTCAAGAAGTGGATTGCTGCAACAGGCAATTCATTTGAACATGAAACGGTCATTGAAGACCAGGTTGCAGAAGGCGACAAAGTTATAATAAGGATAAAAATGAAATTGAAGCATATTGGTATTTGGCGCGGCATTCAGGCCACAGGAGTTGAACTCAGCACTACTGGTTACAGGCATTTTAAATGTAAAGATGACAGGATTGTTGAACACTGGGCTTTACTTGATGGCGAGGCAATAGAGAATAAACTAAAAGAAGCCTCTCACGGTTGTACAATTGCCGAATGAAAATTACAGTCAAAAGTGGAGCATAACTTTAAAAAGCAGTAAATGGTATGAAAAGAAAAATTATTAATCCGATCATAAAAGACAGCATCACCTTTATACAAACCAGTGATGAAACCAACGCAAATATTTCAGAACTGGAATTAACACTGAGGCCGGAGGGAGCCAATTTTCCTCATTATCATAAAACATTTACCGAAACATTTACGGCGATAGAAGGATCTTTAGGATTAAAATTAATCGGTGGCAAAATAAAGATATTGCAGCCTGGTGAGGCTTATTCTGTTTTGCCGAATCAAACGCACAGTTTTTTTAATCCGGGAGAAAAGGAAATTAAGTTCAATGTGAAGCTTACTCCGGGGCACAAAGGGTTTGAAAATGCGCTCAGAATACTTTATGGTTTAGCAGAAGATGGGCTTACCAATAAAAAGTCAGTTCCAAAAAGTCTAACACATGTAGCAATTATAGGCAATTTGAGTGAGTCATTTCTTCCTGGCGTAATGAGAGGGTTGTCACCGCTATTCAACCTGCTGGTTAAAAGAGCTCAACAAAGCGGGCTGGAAAAAGAAATGATAGCTAAGTATTGTAATTGATGACTAACGCCGTGGTAAAGATTTGGCATTTCAGCTTACCTCAATGCTGCCTTTGCTTCAGGATAGTTGCAAACCGCCTATACATAAAACCTATTCCTTACCGCTTCTTATTACAGCTCCAATCTCCTACATTTGTTCTCTACCAACAACATTATTACCATCGTATGAAACAATTTCTTTCCATCATCAGCTTTTTGATCATTTGTGTATGTACGGCGCAAGGCCAGGCGCCTACGGCCGACCAGATACGCCAGCGTATTGCACAAGATGTCTATTCTTTGAAAATTGCGCCGGCAGTTGTGTACAAAATAGATAACAGAAAGGTATGGACAGGAGAAGACTCCATAGCGGTAAGACTTTATTATCCCGCCCCCGGCAAGCAGCAACCCATAATCTACCAGGTACACGGCGGCGCACTGGTGGCGGGTAATCTTGACACCCATGATAATATCTGCCGGCTGCTGGCCAACAGAACGCATGCAATTGTGGTTGCCGTTGATTATAGAAAGCCACCCGAGGCGCCCTACCCTGCCAGCCTGAATGATTGTGCAGCCGTGCTGCATTGGATCATCGCGAGCGCCAAAACATGGGGCGGCGATATCCGTAATTTATCCCTACTGGGCGATAGTGGCGGTGGCCTGCTCATCACAGCCCTTGCTATAAAAGAACAGCAAGCGCTGCCAGTGAAAAAAATGGTGCTCATCAACCCGGCAGTTGATTTGCGCACACCGGGTGAAGGATTGTACGGATTGGTTACAAACATGTATTTACAGGGGCAATCTGCCAATGACTCGCTGGTCTCCCCCATTCTTGCCCATAATTTTGCTTTCTTTCCGCCAACGCTCATCATTACCTGCGAGCAGGACATCCTTAAACCGCATGGCCAGGCATTGTATGATAAACTTCAGCAGGCCGGCGTGCGCACTGTCATCAGCGATATTGCCGGGCAAGATCATTTGGGAAGTTACTGGTCGGCAACACATCCTGCTGCGCAGGGCGCTATAGACAAGAGCGTTGCATTTATCACGGGTGATCAAAAAGCATTAGCCCGCCCGGGTAAATAATTCACCCATAATTCTTTTGCCTCCCTTTACCATTTGCAATCCTTTTGTCTATCCGTCACTTACAGGCTTGTTGTGCTATTTCAATGGCATACTACCCCTTCCTGTAACGCAACACCAAGCTATAAGAATATCAATCCATAAAAATATCTTTTGATTACTATAATAAGTATAAATAAAAATATATGAATAATACTTGTCAGTTTTGTGGTATAAACACACCACTATGACAAGTATTACAGTAGCAAAAGGCGATGGCATCGGCCCGGAAATCATGGATGCCACGCTGGCCATTTTAAAAGCCGCCGGTGCAGAACTGGCCATCGAAGAAATTGAAATTGGCGAGGCAGTGTACTTAAAAGGTAACAGTGCAGGTATTGCACCCTCCGCTTGGGATTCGCTGAGGAGAACGAAGGTATTCCTGAAAGCCCCCATTACCACACCACAGGGCGGTGGCTTCAAAAGCCTTAATGTTACTACCCGAAAAGTTTTGGGTCTTTACGCAAACGTGCGGCCCTGTATCTCCTATCACCCGTTCATACAAACCAAACACCCGGTGATGGACGTGGTGATCATCCGCGAAAACGAAGAAGACCTCTACGCAGGTATAGAACACCGGCAAACCGATGAAGTGTACCAATGCCTGAAACTTATCAGCCGGCCCGGCACCGAAAAAATTATCCGCTACGCTTTTGAATATGCCCGCGCGTATAACCGCAAAAAAGTTACCTGCTTTACAAAAGACAATATCATGAAAATGACCGATGGTCTTTTTCATAAGGTGTTTGATGAGGTGGGTCAGGCCTACCCAGACATTGAAAAAGAACACTGGATAGTTGATATTGGTGCAGCAAAACTGGCAGACACCCCTGAAATCTTTGACGTTATCGTAATGCCGAATCTTTATGGCGATATCCTCAGCGATGTGGCCGCACAGATTACAGGTAGTGTAGGACTGGCAGGCAGTGCAAATATTGGCGATGGCTTTGCCATGTTTGAAGCCATTCATGGTTCTGCCCCAAGAATTGCCGGCCAGAATAAAGCCAACCCCTCCGGTCTGCTGCTGGGCGCCATACAAATGCTGGTATATATCGGCCAAAAACAAGTGGCGCAGAAAATTCAAAATGCCTGGCTCAAAACCCTGGAAGATGGCATGCACACCTATGATATCTACAAGGAAGGCTTGTCTGTAGCAAGACTCGGCACGCGCGAGTTTGCAGCAGCCGTTATTGCAAGGCTGGGCCAGCAACCCTCTACACTTACACCAGTAGATTATGCAAAATCGGTTGCCAACTTCAATATCGCCCTCACCCCGCAAAAACCGGCGGTAAAACAGCTGGTGGGCGTAGATGTCTTTCTCCACCAAAATGAACGCTCTGCCGATGCCATTGCAGAGAAAATGCAAAAAATTGACCATCCTGCACTGGAACTAACGATGATCACTAACCGCGGCACCAAGGTTTGGCCCAATGGCTTCCCGGAAACCTTTTGCACCGACCACTGGCGCTGCCGTTGTAAAAGTAAAAATAGCAACACCCTAACCTATGAAGATATCCTGCTGTTGCTGCAACAGGTAAATGAAGCAGGATTGAACATCATAAAAACTGAAAACCTCTATCTGTTTGACGGTGAACCCGGCTATACCGCAGCACAGGGGCAATAAGAGATAGTGCCCCTGCACAGCATCAGCCTCAGCATTACCCAACCATTTTTAACCAACAAAAAAAAATACCATCATGGAAATACAACTTATCAGCGGCACTTTTACCGTGGCCGAAGCAGAAGAACTGTTAACTGCCATCTTCAAAACAAAAATTGCCTTCCACCAAAACAAAATCCGCACCATTCATGATGCGGAAGAAGATATAAAGCATTCTGAAAGGAGGATCCTGCAACTGGAACGTACACTTCGCGAAGCGATCAATAAAATGAAAGAAAAAGGCCA
>DATJGC010000655.1:0-4913 GCA_035495345.1 Chitinophagaceae bacterium
GGTCCGCACACTTTTATGTTTCCCAGAAATTTTGTGAGCGCTGTGGGCAGATCAAACCAGGCATTGGCAGAACTGGGTTTTATAGTGGTGGCAGTAGATGGCATGGGCACCGCCAACCGTTCAAAGGCCTTTCATGATGTCTCCTACAAAAACATGGGTAAGAACCTCACGGACCATGTGCTGGCCATTCGGGAACTCGCCAAAAGATACAGTTGGATTGATAGCACGCGCGTGGGCATCTTCGGGCATTCGGCCGGTGGCTATGATGCAGGGCATGCCATGCTGGAATTCCCCGACTTTTACAAATGCGCCGTAGCCAGCTCCGGTGATCATGATTTCAGGATGGAAAAAGACTGGTGGCCGGAAATGTACATGGGTTGGCCAGTGGATGCTACCTACAACGAGGTATCAAACATTACGATGGCAAAAAACCTGAAAGGAAAATTATTACTGGTGCATGGCGGCATTGATGAAAACGTAAATCCTTCCGCTACTTTTAAATTAGCGGAAGCGCTGGTAAAGGCCAACAAAGAATTTGATCTCCTCATACTCCCGAGCCAGCATCATGGCTATACCGGCAAATACAACGACTACTTCACCAAAAAGAAATGGAATTATTTTGTGCAGCACCTCTTGGGAGTACCGCCCATCTGGGATTTTGAGTTGAGATGATTGACGCAAGCAATTCAAAACGCCTGTTTAAAAACACTACTTGTGATACGCTGTTTTTTAACAAAGCGGCCAACGGGCCGTGTTGCACGTTGCGCCGTTGGCTGCTATTTAGTTTTTTACCCAGTTTTATTTTGGTGGACTTTCTGAACCTTGCATTTACACCTTCAACTCACCCCATCCGCTTCTGTACGTTCTTTTTACAAATGCATTGGCGGGGTCAAAATTGGTGATGCGCATATTGGGCCCATCCCACAATAATTTTTTTCTGCCGGGGTATTTAAATCCGCCCTTGCCATCGCTTTCGCGGTAATTATAACTGCGCACCGCCAGGTTACCCATCAGCACGGTTTCGGCCAGCGGTCCGCTTTTATCGAACGAAGAACTGGTGTAAGCTCCATACCCTTGTTTGCAGGCCTTCACCCATTGTTGCTGGTGACCATCTGATCCGTTTTCAACAAAAGGAAATTTGCTTTTTGGCAAAACCGCCGTCTTCATCTTTGCAGTAGGTAGTAATGTAGGGTTTCTGCCAAACAAGCCTGCCATTAATTTGCCTTTGCTGCCTTCAAAGATCATTCCTCCATCCCATTCGGCCAGTGGCTCATCGGGCAGTAATTCAACCGGGCGCTGTGGCTTTATGCCACCATCGTACCAAACCAATTGTACCGGGCCCATTTTACCGCGCGCCGGAAATTGAATATAAGTAACAGAAGAGGGCGGGTAGCTGTCCGTATATACTTCCTCTTTAAAGAATCCGGAATACACAGAGCCTACGCTGCATTCTACACTTACCGGGTACTGTAGCTGAAGCGCACGGTAAGGCACATCTATAAAATGACAGCCCATGTCGCCAAGTGAGCCGGTGCCAAAATCGCTCCAGCCACGCCAGGTAGCCGGCAGATAGGTGGGGTTGAAATCACGCGCCGGCGCCGTGCCCAGCCAGAGATCCCAATCAAGTTCTTTCGGTATATCAAATTTACCAGTAGGGGTGGGTATGCCCTGGGGCCATACCGGCCGGTTGGTCCATACATGTACCGTATGCACATCACCAATCACGCCGGCCTGTATCCAGGTTTCAACATTGCGTGTGTCTGGACCGCTGCTGCCCTGGTTGCCCATTTGTGTTACTACTTTATACTGGGCAGCCGCCTGCGTTAAAATGCGTGCTTCATAAATATCATGGGTAAGCGGTTTCTCGCAATAAACATGCTTGCCCATTTGCATGGCCGCCAATGCAATGGTTGCATGCATATGGTCTGGCGTAGTAATAATGACGGCATCTATATTTTTGTTTTCCTTTTCCAGCAGGGTCCTGAAATCTTTATAGTAGGGTGCATTCGGCCAACGCTTCCTCGCATTTACCGCCATCCGATCATCCACATCACAAAGAGCGGCAATATTATCGCTGCCATTATTATACGCGTTGGGTAGGTTTACCTCCGCCTTTCCGCCAGCGCCAATACCGGCAATATTTAATTTATCACTGGGTGGTATAAAACCACGGCCCAGTACATGACGCGGAACAATATAAAACCCGGCGGCGGCAAGTGATGCGTTGCGGAGAAAACGGCGGCGGCCGTTGGCAGAAGCTTTTTTCATGTGGCAATCGTTTAAGTAAGTAAGTAGCCCGGTAGGCTTGAGCTGTTACAAGTTAATAATTTATCGTAAAATAATTATTATTGAGTTGATGGCTGGCAGTAGTAATACTTTGTTAGCCGAAGATGCTTTTCACGGTGCCGCCATCTACGGTAATGGTCTGGCCGGTGATGTACCCAGCCGCAGGACTTAACAACCATGCGGCAAGAGAAGCAAAATCATCCGCCTTTCCCAAACGCCCAACCGGAATTTGCTGTATGCCTTTTTCTCTTGCAGCTGCTGGCGAGATGCCTGCCTGTTCTGCTTTTTTGTTATACACACGTTGAATGGCCGGGGTATCATGAGAACCAGGCGCCATTATATTCAGCGTAACGCCGCTGGCAGCTATTTCCTGGCTCAGCGTCTTTACAAAACCAACAACTGCCAACCGGAGTGAATTACTCAGCACCAGGTTTTCCAGCGGTTGCTTTACAGAAGAGCTTTCTATATACAGCACTCTGCCATATTGCTGCTGCTGCAACAGCGGCAGCAATGCCTTTGTGAGACTTACCTTCCAGCGTAACAATGTATTGTAGGCATTGTCCCAGTCTTCCAGTGTTGTCTCCATAAAAGTTTTTGCTGGCGGACCACCCGCATTTATCAGCACACCATGCAGGGAACGGTTAGCTATTGACGCAATAATTTTATCAGAAAGTTCCGGGCTGGTAACATCTGTGGCTACCGTTGAAACACGGTTGGGCGCTATTGCAGCCAGGTCCGACAACTGATCTGCGCTACGTGCCACGGCAATGATGTGGGCGCCTTCCTGCAGCAGTTGCAATGCAATGGCCCTGCCGAAGCCACTGGTGGCACCGCCTACTACAAACAGTTGGTCCTTTATGTGTAAATCCATCTTTAAACTTTTTAAGTTAAATAAATACACCCATTACCAGGCAGATGATTACGATGACTGGCGAAGGAAGTTTTGTAAAAAAGAGCAGGCAAAAGGTGCCGGCCATAACGCCCAGGTTTACCAGGCTAATGGTGTTGATGCCGTTTACAGAAACGTCTTTGGTCATATAGAGCGTTGCTGCCAGCATGATGCCGGCAACTGCTGCATTGATGCCTTCAAGCGCCCTGTATACGGCGGCGTATTTTTTCAGGTTGTGCCAGATGGGATAGAAAAAAAGTACCAGTAAAATGCTGGGTAAAAAAATAGCTACTGAACCTATCACTGCACCCAGCACCTGCATGGCATTTCCATGTTCCTTCATGGCCATGGCACCGGTAAAAGAGGCGATGGAAAAGACCGGTCCGGGTATTGCCCTTACCATGCCCGCGCCGGTATAAAACCCTTCGCGGTCGATGCTTACTACAGACTGTTTCTTATCCTGGTTTTTGCGGATAACCACTTCCGACTTTGGCCGTTCCACAAACTGCTCATACATAAACGGGATCAATACCTGGCCGCCGCCAAATACCAGGCTGCCCATACGGTAGGTGTTTTCAAAAAGATTAATGGGCCGCCTGCTCGGCCAATCGTGCAAACGCGCCACCTCACTGGTTACCCCGGCGGCCGCAAAAATGAGCGCAAACAACCAGATATTCCACCATTTTATCTTTTGTGGTTTTATGGCTGTCTGTGGAATGCGCTTGCTGCTTAAGTTGGTAACAATGCCCGCCAGCAGTATCAGCAGCGGAAAAATAAACGGTGCTTTAAAGAAAAGGAATGAAACAATGCCGGTAACCACCACAATTGCCGTGGTGGCGGTGTTTCTTACGGAAAGCTTAAGGGCATAGTAGGCTGCAAAGGCAAGAAACCCCACCGCCATGGGAGCTATAAACTTAAAAAGATCCGTGTGTAAGGTTTTCTGGTTGATGTATTGCAGCAGAAAAGATAATCCGCCCATGAGTGTACAGGCGGGCAGGATCCAAATAATCAACGTAAGCACCGCCAGTGGTATGCCGCCACGCTTATACCCTATGAGGGTGAGCGTTTGCGTGGATGATGCGCCCGGCAATAGCTGACAGAAAGAATTAAAATCTATCAATTCTTTTTCCGTTACGTCTTTTCTCCGGTGCACAAATGTTTTGAGCATCATTCCGAAATGCCCCTGTGGCCCGCCAAAGGCAGTGATGCTATGCAGGAAGACCGCTTTCAGAAAAGGTATATGGCGTTGAAGAACCATCAGCGCGGTTAGAAATTTTTGATTGTTGCTTTGTTATACAATTTATCAATAGCGGAGTTTCCTGCCAAAAGTTTTACCCTTTACCGGTAGTAGTGGTACTTGTCTATCTCTTCGCGCACCTTGTCTGGCACCAGGTAACGGATAGACTTGCCCTGTTTTATCATCTCACGGATATGTGTAGACGAAATTTCAAGTAGGGGCGCATTGGCAATGGACAATTGGGCTTGCTGCTTATTTACAATGTCGAAGCCGGGACGTTTGTAAACGTAGAAAGTATGGTTGCGCGCAAGCACCTCGGCATTCTTCCATTTGTGCAGGTTTTGTAATCCGTCGCTCCCCAGCAATATAGAGAACCTGTGCTCAGGATATTTCTCTTTCAGGTAGGCCAGGGTATCAATGGTGAAGGATGGCCGGGGGAGTGAGAATTCAATATTACTGGCTTTTAAGAGGGGCTCGTCTTCTACCGCCAGCGTAACCAGG
>DATJGC010000656.1:0-3257 GCA_035495345.1 Chitinophagaceae bacterium
CGCCGGCAGTTTTGGGCTGGCGCCCACTTTTTCTAAAAGCTTAATTTATTTCAGGGCGTATACCACCGCCATGCTCAATGGAGACACCAGTTTTATCTACCTGAAACCGCTCCGCGTTTTTACCAATACCAAACCGGTAAAATTAAAACAGGCTCCCGCAGTCAGCATTAGTTTTTTGCCCGAAGGAGGCGATATGATTGCCGAGCTGCCCACCGTTCTTGCCTTTAAAGTAACCGATGCCAATGGCCTGCCTATAAATGCAAAGGGCATCATTAAAGGGTCAGATGGCAATAAGCTGGGTGATTTTGCTACCGTACACAATGGCATGGGCTGGTTTCATATTGAACCTAAGCCGGGCATTTCCTATACTGCCGTATGGAAGGATGCTGCCGGCAAAGAATATACAACATCCTTGCCCGCCGTAAAACCACAGGGAGTGGCACTGCAGGTAAGCGATGGTACAGACAGTAAGAAATTCATGATACAGCGGTCAGACAACGTACCGGAAGAGTTGAAGGCGCTGCGCATCATTGCCTATATGAACCAGCAACTGGTATACTATGCCAAGGTGAATCTTTCTGCCAACAACCTGACCTCCGGTATCATCCCCACCAAACAATTGCCCTCTGGCATTTTACAGGTAGCCGTATTTGATAAAAATTTTAAGCCGCTTGCTGAACGGGTAACCTTTGTCAATAACCACGATTATGAGTTTGATGCTGATGCCTGGATACCCGTGCTCAATAAAAACAAACGCGGGTTAAATACGTTGGAAGTGCAGGTGTCTGATACATTTCGATCTAACCTTTCGCTGTCTGTTACGGATGCAGATCTTAATGTGCCGCAACCCAATGAAGACAATATCATCTCTCATCTTTTACTCACGGGTGATCTGCGGGGCAAAATTGCCAACCCTTACTATTATTTTTTCAGTACTTCTGATAGTGCGGCCACTTACCTGGACCTGGTGATGCTTACCAATGGCTGGCGGCGTTATAACTGGGACAATGTATTTGCCGGCAAGGCACCCGCTGAAAAAATAAAAGAGAGCAACTACCTCAGCATAGACGGTAAGCTGATAGGTGTGCAGGCCGGCCGTTTTGGCCCCGATACAAAATTGAACGGCATTCTGCAGACAAAAGATTCTGCCAAAAGCTTTATATCGCTGCCGGTGAGCCGTAACGGTGAAGTACAAACCGATGGACTTATCTTTTATGATTTTGCCAAATTGTATTTCCAGTTTAATGATAAGAAGCTGGTGTTTGATAAATCGCTGCTGCATGTAGACAATGGTTTGTACAAAAGCCCCGACCAGCTGGCGCTGAATGAAGAAAGCAGGAAGACCGGCATGGAGATAGACAGTAACCTGATTGCACGCAATACAAAAAATGCTTCTGAAGAAACAAAGGTGGCCGTCATGCGCGCCCGAAAAGAAAAAGAGCAGGTACTGCAGGAAGTAATTGTAAAAGGAAAAGTAAAAAGCAATGAACAGAAGCTGGATGAAAAATATGCCAGTGGTATGTTCAGCGGAGGCGATGCACGCAATTTTGATGTTATGAATGATCCGTTTGCCGCCGGTGCACAATCTATCTTTACCTACCTGCAGGGCAAGGTGGCAGGCTTACAGATTAATACCAGCGGCGGCACGCCATCGCTCTCCTGGCGCGGCGGCACACCCGTGTTTTACCTTGACGAGGTACAGACCGATGTAAACTTTGTGCAGAACCTGAACATGAATGACGTTGCCTATGTAAAAGTGTTTAACCCCGGTGCAACCGGCGTTATTTCCAGCAACGGCGGCGGTGCCATTGCTATTTACACAAAGAAAGGAGCAGACCGTACCGTAAACGATAAATCAAAAGGGCTTGATTATGTACAAATAAACGGCTACAGCCCCGTAAAAGAATTCTATTCTCCTGATTATGCCACTGCTTCTGCACTGAATGACCTGCCGGATTTGCGCACTACTTTGTATTGGGCGCCGTACATACTACTGGATAAAAACAAGAAAAGAGTAAAGATCCAGTTCTACAACAATGATATTACCCGGCGCTTCCGCATAGTGCTGGAAGGTATTAACGCCAACGATAAATTTGCCCGCGTGGAGAAAGTGATTGAGTAAACGCTCAGGCGATTGTATATTACTTAGCGGACAGCACCGGCTGAATGCGCACGTATTTTTCTATATTGATTCGGTTTACGCCCGCGCTCTCTACTTTTTCAACGCCCTGCTGTACAAGGGTGTCGTTCCTGATGCTGATGGTAAAAGTAAAATCATGGTTTTCCCATTGCCGGTCGCTGCAATACTCCAGGTGTTCCGTATAGGTGCTGTCAGACAGCTGGTATTTGCCGCCACCCGCGGTAAAGGAGGCATTGGCGCTGTCTTTGCCACCCGCCAGGTCATGCTGGAGAAATGCAAAATGGGTATTGTTGATGATTTTTATAAAGGAGCGTTTCTGTGTATAGTCGGTAATGGTACTGTCTTTTCCTGTAATGGTGATACCGGTGACCAGTTGCCAGCTGCCCTGCAATGGCAATGTTCCTGCACCGGCAGTACCTGTATTTTGTTTACATGACATGATGAGCAGCGGGCAAATAAGCAGGCAAAGCAATTTCATTGGTATTATTTTTTTGAAGGCGCAATATAAGCAGGATTGAACCATGCCATCGGAATATCTGCTTCCAGTGTATTGTTGGCCCCGGGTACGCGTTGCTCAAACCGGCCCTCTGCCACAAAGCCAATGCTTTTGTACAGTGCCAGCGCACGCAGATTGCTCTCCTGCGTAAACAATTCTACCCGGCGGATATCAGTGCGGTAATGCGTAATATAATCGAGCATGCCGGTAAAGAGGTTCTTGCCCAGGCCCTTGCCCTGGAAATCTGGATGCACGGCAATGGTAAGATCACTCAATACATGAGAAAAGATGGCCGGCGCCATTTTATGGCAATGAATATCTGCTATCAGTTGCCCGGGGTCTGTGGGGTGTTCTATCACTATTTCTACCCCGGTGGCAGCAGCTTCCTGCATAAAGTGATTGATATAGTCTTCCGTAACTTCCTGCGGATTGCGGGCAATACCAAAGGGCTTTTCCGCCACGGCCTTATAGAGGGCATATAGTTTTTCGCGGTCTGTTTCACGTGCTTTACGAATAATGAGCATGGCAGGAATGTTTTTTTTGGCACTGCGCTTACTGATGACCGGCAGTACCCCATAATTGTAGTTGCTAATATACTTGTTTAGTAAATGCAGCTGATGC
>DATJGC010000657.1:0-4469 GCA_035495345.1 Chitinophagaceae bacterium
AAATAATGTTGAGCGATGGTTTGGAAGCGCGATAAGTACGATGATCCCCCAAAAAAAAAGGCAGTTTTTTTTGGCGGCAATGGCCTGCACCTTAAGTACTTACCAAATGTAACCAGCATCTTCACATTTTTTTTTGCGTATTTTATGCAGTTCTCAAAAAATACCCCAGACTACCCAGTTGCATTAACCGATAATCGAATATAGTTTTACAAAATGTGTAAGCGTTCGATCCGTATCACGAACAATAAAGAAACAACCATACTATTGTCTCACATAGCGGATCAGGACATAAGCACAGGTAGCGGAACAATGTAACAGTTTTGTGCGGATGCCGTAGCACAGTAAGCGGCATTCACGATATACTAAATCCAGTATCGCTTATGAAAACATTTTTACTCTTTTTAACCATTCTTATCAGCACGGGCATTCTGCATGCGCAGATAACAACACCCATAATAAAGGCCAACTTTGGCGTTGATGGTGAACTGCGCGCCAATTATTTCTACAATTTTCAGCAATCGGGCAATGACGACTGGTTTCGTTTACCTGCAACACCCGGTAGCGGTGATTTTGTAATTGACACAACGGGTGCCGCCGCCATACTGGCCGGGTACAATGCAAACCCTGCATTAAGACAGATTCCGTTTTACCGGAAGATGCGTTACCCCGCTTATTCGCTGATGAATAATAAGCGTGTGGTGGATGCGGTCTTCATACGCGATTATCACGGTGATGATTCAACGGTGTTTGCTTCGGGTGCCAATAAGAATGGTATGTCGCCCGCCATGTGGAGCTGCCCCATGTCGCAGTCCGTACCCGATAAGAATGAAATACTGGATATGTTTGTGCATGTGCGTCGTGAAGGACCCATTGCGGCGGACTCACTCTGGATGTTTGGCGGCTTATCCATAGAAAACACAACGGGTAATCGTTATTTCGATTTTGAAATGTACCAGACGGATATTTATTACGACAGGCCCTCTCAAAGGTTTTATGGCTATGGACCCGATGCTGGTCATACCCGCTGGCAGTTTGATGCCGCTGGCAATATCACGGTACCGGGTGATATTATCTTTACCGCTGAATATTCTACTTCAGCATTGAATACCGTGGAAGCCCGCATCTGGGTAGATAAATCCGCGTTGCTGATAGACCCGCAGGGGTTCGACTGGACCGGCTCTTTTGACGGCGCCAACAACGGTTCGCAATATGGTTATGCAGGTATACAACCGGAAACCGCGGGTGCTTTTTATACAGGCCTTACCAACCCATCTGCTGCCTGGGCCGGCCCCTTTGCACTGGTACGTACAGACAATAGTGTGGTTACCAATTATACCACCAACCAGTTTATGGAGTTTTCTATCAACCTTACTAAAATAGGCCTGGACCCTGTAACGCTGCTGGGCGGTAATTCATGCGGAATGCCCTTCAGGCGCATACTGGTGAAGAGCCGTTCATCCACTTCGTTTACGGCAGAATTAAAAGACTTTGTAGGTCCGTTTGATTTCTTTTTAGCACCCAGGGCCGATATCTCCGCCAATATCCCGTTCTTCTGCGGTTCCAGTTTTGGCGTGAGTGATATCACCGTAAATAATGCAATAGCTACTTCTGTATATACATGGTCAACACCCAATGGTACTATCGCCAACACCAGCGCTGATGGTACACGCATCACCGTTACCTCTGCCGGTACGTATATTGTTACACAGCGGCTACAGGCCGGTTGCAGCGTGTATGCAACCGATACGGTTACCATTGGCTTTGATGCTTTTTGTACCCTGCTGCCAAAAAACCTGCTGGGCTTTGACGGTCAACTATCTGGAGAGCAGGTAAACCTGCAATGGCGTTTGGCTACCAACCATGATGCTCGACAGTTCACATTGGAGAGAAGTACAGATGGTATTCATTATACGGCCATTGCTTCCTCTACACCCAACAGTACTGATAAAATATTGGATTATGCCCAGCAGGATAATATCAGCAATGTACTGGCCAATAATATTTATTACAGGTTGCTGGTAACAGATATCAACGGCGCAAAAAAATATAGTGAGGTGGTAACGATTACGCCGCCGGTGCACAAGCTGATAGCAGTGGCCATGTATCCAAACCCGGTGCACGATAAGCTGCAGCTGCAGGTTTTCTCGCCCACTGGCAAAACCCTTCAGTTAGACATTTACGACCTGGCTGGTAAAAAAATAAAAACATTTACCCGGCAGGTAGCCAAAGGTAATTCTGTGCTGGTGATGGATGGATTCAGCAACTGGGCCACCGGTGTATACCCGGTAAAAATTACCGCCGGCAATGAATGCCTTGCAGAACGACTGGTAATTACACGATAACAGGCTAGGTGAACAATAAGATTTAATAAAAGACTATCCAATAACCCTGAGTAAACCCGTATGAAAAAAACCATTCTTGTGCTAGCCATGTATTGCGGCATCGGAGCAGCGCAGGGGCAAAACAACCCGCAACAGGTAATCAACAGCACTGGTGGTTCGTTTACAAACAACCAGTACCAGGCAGACTGGAGCATTGGCGAGCTTGCGTTGGTAAATACCATGCAGGCCGGCAATCTAAAAGGCAATTACCTCCTCAGCAATGGTTTTCTCCAGCCGTTTGCGGCGTATTTTAAAAAGCCCGGTAATAAATTTGGAAGCGATGAGATACGCATTCTCCCCAACCCGGTGGTGGATGTAGTGGAGATAGATTTTGAAACAGCGCTGCCCGGCGATGTTGTCTTTAGTATTTGTGATGCCGCGGGCCATACATTGTATACCAAATCATTTACCAGCACTGGCAACCTGCATGTTGAAAAATTTGCTATGGGCAGGCTTGCCAACGGACTCTACCTGTTGCAGGTGCGTTTAAAATCGCTGGCGGATGATACCCAGGAGACCAGGGGCAGCTACAAAATAATAAAGCTTCAATAACCAATACCTATCCCATCAACAACCATTAGAAAAACCACCACGTATGAAAAAGCTTGTATTCCTGTTCACATGCATTATTGCCAGCTGGCAACTGCTGGCACAGGCGCCGGCACAAATCAACTACCAGGGTGTTGCCCGTAACCAGAAAGGCAGCCTGCTGGCCAATCAACCTGTTTCACTACGGTTGTCCATACACGATAGTGCCTCAAATGGCCAGGTGGTTTATGCGGAAACGCGCACCTTTACCACCAATGCTTTTGGCATGTTTGCAGTGGGCATTGGAAGCGCCGGTGCAAGAGATGTACAGGGCACGCTTGCTGCTGTTAACTGGGGAAATGGCGGTAACAAGTTTATACAGGTGGAGATGGACCCTGATGGACACGATAGTTTTATTGATATGGGTACCGCGCAGTTGTTAAGCGTGCCTTACGCCTTTCACGCGGCCAGTGCCAGTCCTGTTGGTACCGCAGGCGGTG
Source organism: Chitinophagaceae bacterium (assembly GCA_035495345.1). Classification (GTDB taxonomy): domain Bacteria; phylum Bacteroidota; class Bacteroidia; order Chitinophagales; family Chitinophagaceae; genus JACMLD01. Next base: position 3,410 of record DATJGC010000657.1, read on the forward strand.
CATTGACAGGCGTTTATCCCAACCCTTCCATTGCTGCCGGCGCTATTAATAATTCGGCCATCCAGGACGGGGTGATTACCGCCAATAAGCTGGCGCCGGGTGTAATACCTACCTCAATACCGGTGAGCGGAACCGCGGGTGGAGATCTAAGCGGAACCTATCCAAATCCTTTACTGGCAGACAATACAATTAATACCAATAAAATTGTGGATGGCGCAATTACTGCCGCAAAGCTGGCGCCTGGAGTGATACCCACTTCAATACCTGTGAGTGGAACAGCGGGCGGAGATTTGAGCGGGACTTATCCAAATCCTTCTATTGCCAATAATGCTATCAATACAAATAAAATTGTGGATGGTGCAATCACTGCTGCAAAGCTGGCGCCGGGAGTGATACCTACATCGATACCAGTGAGCGGAACAGCGGGCGGAGATTTAAGCGGCACTTATCCCAATCCTGTACTTGCTACTGCTTCTGTTAATAACGGGAAGTTAGCTGACAATGCAGTTACTACTGGAAAGATTGCAGATGGCAGCGTTACTGCTGCAAAGCTGGCACCGGGTGTAATACCTACATCTATACCGGTGAGCGGAACCGCGGGTGGAGATCTAAGCGGCACTTATCCCAATCCTTCAATTGCCAACAATGCTATCAATACCAATAAAATTATGGATGGCGCAATTACTGCTGCAAAGCTGGCGCCTGGTGTAATACCCACTTCAATACCGGTGAGCGGAACAGCCGGTGGAGATTTAAGCGGAACTTTTCCCAACCCCGCAGTGAACAAATTACAAGGGGTGGCCATCAATACGGTTGCACCGAGTGCAGGACAGGTGTTACAGTTCGACGGCAGCCAGTGGACACCCGTCCTCATGGCTACCGGGGGCTCCACACCTACCGGTCCGGCCGGAGGTGATTTAAACGGCGCTTTTCCTAGTCCGAATATTGCCCCGGGTGCGGTGGTCACCAATAAAATTGCGGCCAGTGCGGTTACAACGCAAAAGATAGCGGATGGCGCTGTTACAGCCGCCAAACTCGCCCCCGGTGTTATACCCACTTC